>DVOV01000144.1 GCA_018713375.1 Candidatus Scatomorpha stercorigallinarum
CCTTTGGCTTTCGCCGGAAACGGAGCAAAGCGGACTTTGCGCCGACGACGTGGCTGGGATGGCAGGACTCGAACCTACAATATCAGAGTCAAAGTCTGGTGTGTTACCGTTACACTACATCCCACCATCGAAGCTCTGCGCAAAGAGGCCGGTTTCCCGGCCTCTCGTTCGCGTGGGGTGGGAGATGGGGCTCGAACCCACGACACCCGGAACCACAATCCGGTGCTCATACCAACTGAGCTACACCCACCATTATTTGCGTTACTGGCACGCCAGGAGGGATTCGAACCCCCGGCCTACTGCTTAGAAGGCAGTTGCTCTATCCTACTGAGCTACTGGCGCATGTCGCCTGAGCAGCAATACCGGCGGAACGCGCGCCCGCAAGCCTTGATATATTAACATCCGCGGCGGGATTTGTCAATATCTTTTGTGGATATTTTGCGCAAAAAGTCACTTCGCCAGGCCCAGGCGCGCCTCCACGCGCTCCAGCGCGGCGTCGATGACCGGCTCGCAGCGGCCCAGCACCAGTTCGCACTCGCGCCGCAGCGTCATGGCGAACACCTCGTCGGGCATGATGGAGGCGTTGATGAGGATGTTCATGCGCGCGGCGCGCATGGCGGCGCGGCAGAGCTCCAGCCCCACGCCCACGTCGGAGACAGCGCCGCGCAGGCCGTGTTCCGACAGCGGCGCGAGCAGCCCGGCGACGTCCTCGCAGGTGTACAGCACGTCCGTCGGCACATAGCAGGCTACGCGGAGCGCGGCGTCCATGTGCTCGCGCCGCTCGGGGCTGTCCTTGGGCATGGAGAGGTACTTTTGCAGCGGGGCGAAGGCCCTGGCGTCCTCGTCTATGAGCGTGACGAGGTGCCGCCGTGCCGCCTCGAGCTGTTCGAGGGCGCGGCGGATGTCCTCCTCGTACTGCGCGTACGATTTTTTCCCGCTGGTGAGGCTGCACACCATGGAGCCGAGCGCGGCGGCCAGCGCGCCGGCAAGCGCCGCGGCGCCGCCGCCCCCGGGCGCGGGGGCGTTCGAGGCCAGGGCGTCGTCAAATTCGGTTATGGTCATTCCGGCAAATTTGTCCATTGTTTTTTACCTCCGGTAAGTTGATCAGGCGCCGCATATCAGCTGCAAAAGGGCGCTCTCGGGCGCGCCCGGGGCGGCTTTGCGCAGTACTGAGAGCAGCCCGCGGGCGGAGTCCCGGACGTCCTCGCGATATGCTTCGGCGATGAGGCCGGGGGAGACCAGGTTCTCCGCCGGGGTATAGACCGCGACGGGCCAGCCGTATTCCTCCCCGCGGGCGTTGCGCCGGCGGGAGAACGATTTTATTACCAGGTAGCCCTGCTCCTGGAGCTTTGTCACGGTGCCGTCGAAGTTTTTCTCGCCGCCCTTTCCGAAGCCGGCGAGGCGCTTGAGCTCATACGACGGCAGCTCGGGGGAGAGGGCGAAGCAGTCCATTATTTTCTTGCAGCGGTGGCTGGCCTTGCCGTCCTCGTACAGCGCGTCGAAGTCATAGCCGTCGCGCCGTATGTTGGCGAAGCGCGGGAAGCACTCGGGCGAGACGAAACCGGCCCTGCCGCCGAAAAATTTGCCGTACAGCGCGCGGCCGGAGGCGGCTATAGTCTCGCGCCAGTACCAGGGGTCGCGCTCGAGGTCGCCGCTCCACCACCATTCGGCGGGCGTGAGCTCCTCGACGGAAAAGCCCGGCACGGCCCCGGCGAAGAGCGGGAGGAGCCCGGCGCGGTCCACCGCGGCTATCACGTCCTCCGGGCTGCGGAGGCAGGCGCTGCTGCTTTCGGGCGGGCCGGAGAGGATAAATTCGCCGTTTTCGAGTTTCATTATATCAGCCTGTCCTTTACTATCGGGATTTTGGAGAGCACCCACCAGGCGGCGAGGCTGAGCGCGAGCACGGCGGCGGTTTCCACAGGCACGGAGATGAGCGGCGGCAGCAGCGTAAGGCTCAGGCCGAACTGCCGCAGAACCATGACGAAGGCCATGTGTACGAGATAGACGGCGAAGCTGGCCTTCACCAGCCGCGCGATCCGCGCGTTGCTCGCTCGAGAGCCGCAGAGACGGCGGATCAGGCAGAAGAGCCCGGCGGCCATCATGGCCGGGCCGGGGGACATGCCCTCCATGAACGCTATTACGGTCTCGCCGGTGAGCAGCGAGGCCGCGACCGTGCCGCCGAAGGTGACGGCAAAGCCGCCGGCGAACAGCAGCGCGCTGCCGCGGACGGAGAAGCGGGAGGCCTCGCGCGTGTTCAGGTAGTAGCCCAGCATGGCGTAGCCCATGGCCGACCAGGCCATGTTTATGTCGTACTGACCGGTGATGCCGCCGAACCACTCGAGCGGGGGATACTGCCGCAGCAGAGGGAAGGCGAGGCCGAGCACGGCCCAGACGCCGAGGGCGTAACGCATCTCCTTTTCCCCCGCGGCGCGGGCAAAGACGCGCAGCACGGGCAGCAGTGCGTAGAGCAGCAGGAGTATCTGTAAGTAGTACAGGTGGAAAAAGTGGTCGAAGCGCAGCGTGTGCGTGATGGAATTGAGGAAAAAGTTCTCCTCGGCCCAGTAAATCAGCAGGTACTGCCCGGCGACGACGAGCATGTAATAGGCCCAGGACCAGAACAGGAGGATGATGAGCACGCGCAGGAAGTATTTTTTCCATACCGTTTTGGCGTCCAGCCGCCGTTCGGGCGGGAGCATGAGCGCGCCGGTGCACATGAAGAAAACCGGCACGGCGAAGCGGGCCAGAGAGTCCCAGAACGCGCTGGAGAGGTAGCTGAAGCTCCCGATGGGAAAGAGCTCCAGACCGTTGCCCGAGATGTGTATGACTATGACGCCAACGCAGGCGAGCAGCTTCAGGACGTCCGGGGCGAGCGCGCGCTTTTGCATTTTTCCAACTCCTTCCCTGAGCACACGAGGCCCATATATATCCAGACGAGCGGAACGACTATGCACAGCCCGAGCCCGAAGAGGCTCTGGACGTAATAGCAGCACAGCGCGCCGCCGGCGGCGGGCGCACAGCCGCGGAAAAAGCGCCGCAGGCTCCCCGCGCAGAGCGCGACATACGGCAGCGCGCCGAGCAAGCCGAGGTTGACAAGGTAGCCAAGGATTTCGCAATGCGCGTTGTCCACATGCGTCGAGAGCGTGGAGCCCGTCTCCTCCACAAAGCGGGAGAAGGTCATGTCCGTGCGCAGCGCGAGCGTGTCCGGCCCGCCGCCCACGAGCGGCCGCTCGCCGGCCAGGCGCAGGCACTCGCGCCAGATGCCCACGCGGCTGGAGCCGTAGCTGTCCTCCACATGGCCGTGCAGGACCTCTGATAGCTCGTGCAGCGTGCCGCTGCCGCCGCTGTAAAAATACACGGCCGCGAGGGCGAGGACGCACAGGGCGGCCATGGAGGCGGAGACGGCCAGAGTGAGGCGCTTGTTTCTATGAATATAGTTTACATAATACGGGATAAGCACAGCTGCCGCGGCGGCCAGCGCCACGGCCCCGGAGGCCACGCGCGAGGCGATGAGCACCCCCAGGCAGAGCGCGGCGGCGGCGAGCACAAGGCGGTCGCGCAGCGCGCGGTGCGTCAGCGCGTGCCAGATAAAGAGGGGGATGCAGAGGCAATAAAAGGCGGCGAGCAGGTTGGTGTTGCCGATAGTGCCGAGAAACTCGCCCGTGTAGCGCACATTGGCGTCGAAGTATGTGAGCTCTCCGGGGTAGAGGCCAAAGGGGTTTCCGCCCAGCAGCTGGGGGATGGCCACCAGCGAGCAGATGGAGGCGGAGGCGGCGAGCAGGTAGACATAATATTTTTTCCACTCGCCGAAGGCGGAGACGCCGAGGAAGATGCCGCCGTACAGCAGCAGCGTCAGCAGCCCGTCGTAGCGGCTCGCGCCCAGTATCACGGCGCGGCCGTAGGGCGAGAGGGCCGCCGAGAGGCAGGCCGCGGCCATGAAGGCGAGGGCGAACCACTGCGGCAGGCGCGCCCGGCGCGGCTTTTCGCCGACCAGCAGCGCGCAGGGCAGCAGCAGGGCCAGATAGAGGGCGCTGAGCACGGCGAAAAAGAGGAATTTGCCGCGGGTGATGGCGGCGTAGCCCTCCGTGCCCGTCCACAACGGGAAAACGAGCAGCATCAGCGATATGTACTTGTCTGTCAGCCATCGCGCTTTCATATGTGAATATTAGCACACTTCGCCCTTGCGCGCAATGGCGGCATGTGTTTTAATGTCACGTGGAGGCGAGAAGTATGTATTTTGATTCGCACGCGCACTACGACAGCCGGCAGTTCGACCGGGACCGCGAGGAGCTGCTCGCTGCCCTGCCCGCGCGGGGCGTGGAGTGCGTGATAGACCCCGGCTGCGACGGGGAGACGAGCCGCCTGGCGCTGGATATCGCGGAGCGGCATGGCTATATCTACGCCGCCGTGGGCTGGCACCCGCAGGAGTGGGAGAGCTGGACGGAGGGCAGCCTGGACGAGATACGCGCGCTCGCCGCGCACCCGCGGGCCGTGGCCATCGGCGAGATCGGGCTCGACTACTACTGGGACAAGGAGCACAAGGAGCTGCAGGAGCATATGCTGCGCGCGCAGCTGGAGCTGGCGCTGGAACTGGATAAGCCCGTCATCATCCACGACCGGGACGCGCACGCCGACTGCATGGCCATAACGCTCGGCTATCCTGCGCTGAGGGGCGTGTACCACTGCTTTTCCGGCAGCGCGCAGATGGCGCGGCAGCTGTTGGAGGCCGGCTGGTACCTGGGCTTCGACGGGCCGATAACATATAAAAACGCACGCCGTAACCTGGAAGCGCTTGTCGCCACGCCGCTGGAGCGGATACTGATCGAGACGGACAGCCCCTATCTGACGCCGGAGCCGCTGCGCGGGCAGCGCAACGACAGCGCGAAGCTGGAATACGTCGTGCGCAAGATCGCGGAGGTCAAGGGCCTGGAGCCGGAGGCCGTGGCGCGCGCCACGGCGGAAAACGCGAGGAGGCTGTTCAACATATGACGATCAGGGAAATAAACGAGCGGACGCCGGAGCTCATAGAGCGGCTGACGGCGGTCTGGGAGAGCTCCGCGCGTGCGACGCACACGTTCCTCTCCGAGCAGGAGCTCATGGAGATAAAAAAAGAGGTGCCGGGCGCCCTGCGCGGCGTCGGCAGGCTGTTTACGGCGGAGGATGAGGACGGCGTCCCCGCCGCGTTCATGGGCGTGGAGGGGCCGTCGCTGGAGACGCTGTTCGTCTCCGCGGCCGCGCGCGGCCGCGGGATGGGCGGAGCGCTGCTGAGGTACGGCACCGAGCGCTGCGGCGTGCGCACCCTGGCGGTGAACGAGCAGAACCCGCAGGCGCGCGGGTTCTATGAGCACATGGGCTTTGCGGCCGTGCGGCGCACGGAGACGGACGAACAGGGCCGGCCTTACCCGCTGGTCTACATGGAGCTGAGGCGGGAGCCAAAGCATATTGAAGACGGCGGGCGATGATGGTATAATACCCTCAGAAACGATCGACGAAAGGGAGGACGATCATGTTCATTCTGAGAATGGCCCTTCACGAAGGCGGGCACGGGCACGAGCACACGCATGACATGAGCCTGACGCCCGAGCAGACCATCGCCCTGCTGGGCTACACGCTGGAGCACAACCGCAGCCACCTCGAGGAGCTGGGCGACCTGGCTCTCGCGCTGGAGCTGCAGGGCAAGGACGAAGCGGCGCAGTCCGTGCACGAGGCGATACACTTCTTTGAGCACGGCAACGACAGGCTGAACGAGGCCCTGCTGCTGGCAAAGGGGGAGTGAAGCATGTGCCTTTCGGATGCCTTTGCGGTCAGCGGCGGCGAGCGCAGGCCGCTGATGAACTATGTCTCCGGCATCTCCGTGGACGGCGAAAAGGTCGTGCTGACGGATATGCTGGGCGCTAAAAAGACCGTCACCGGTACGCTGAAGAGCGTGGACCTGACGAAAAACGTCATCCTCATCGAGACGGAGTAAAGATTCGCCCCGGGAGCCGCAAACACGGCTCCCGGGGCGCTTTTTATCGTGTTATATCCCCGTCAGGCGAGCAGGGACAGCAGCTGCGGGTGCAGCGGGGCGTTGGCGGCGAGGACGGCGCTGCCGTGCGTCAGCGGCAGGGGCTCGCCGGTGAGCGTGGTGGCCCTGCCCCCGGCCTCAGCGACGATGAGCGCGCCGGCGGCGTAGTCCCAGGGCTGGAGCATCAGCTCCACATAGGCGTCCAGCCGGCCCACGGCCACGTGGCAGAGGTCGAGCGAGGCGCAGCCGGAGCGGCGCACGTCCTGGCAGCGGTCATAGAGCAGGCGCATCTGGCGGAAGGCCTCGCCGGCCATGTGCTTGTAGCCGGGCACGGTGCCGACGGCCACCAGGGCGTCCTGGAACTGGGACGAGCGGCTGACGGAGATGAGCTCGCCGTTGAGGCTGGCACCGCAGCCCTCGCAGGCCGAGTAGCACTCACCGCGGAAGGGGTCGTACACCACGCCGAAGCGCACCGCGCCGCCCTCCGCATAGGCCAGCGACACGGCGCTCAGCCGCAGGCCGTGGATGAGGTTGGTCGTGCCGTCAACGGGGTCGAGTATCCAGAAGGGGCGCGCGGGGTCGATGGCGGAGTTGTCCTTCTCCTCGCCCATGAACTGTACGTTGGGCGCAATGGCCGCCAGCTGCCGCGCCAGGAAGCCCTGCACGGCCACGTCCACGTCCGTGACGAAATCGGCAGCGCCCTTGGCCCGCACACGGTGTATGCCGCTCGACAAAATGACCTCGCCGGCCTCCCGCACGGCGTCGATGGCCCGCATCATGATGGGCTCGTATCGTATGCTCATATCAACACCCCTGAATGGTCTTTGCATTGATTTTAGCACAGGACGGTAAATACTTCAGCCGCAAAAATGTAAATTATACATCCCGGCCAGCGAGCGGGATGCAGGGACGGACGTCCCTGCGACCTTTTCCTGAGAGGTTTCTTTTTGTCTTGTCAAAAAGAAACC
>DVOV01000145.1 GCA_018713375.1 Candidatus Scatomorpha stercorigallinarum
TAATTCCAGACCTTTCAAAAATATCACCTGTCATATGGGGACTTTCGGGGGCGGGAGGCCGGGCAAAAAGGGATGACAGCCGGCCCACTGCCGCCCCCGCCAGATGATACTCTATCACAAACACCTGGCCCAGCGCAATATCCATCGGGTAATTGCTCTCCGCGTCGCCGCCAGTCCGTCACCCGGCCTGCAGGCCAAACACCTACGCTATACTGTAGTATATATGCCGCCGTATGTCAACCAGTTGGCGGTTGCCACTGGCGCCGCGGGCGGATCTGTGTTATAATAAAAAACAACAGAAGCACGCCACGGCTGCGGCACGGAGCGAGCCAGGCCAGGCATCAAAGGGCGCGGCAGGAAAACAGGAGGACACGCAATGCAGACACCGAGGATAGACACGGTGCAGCTCTCTGACGACGGCTCGGCGCTGGTCATCATCGACCAGACGCTGCTGCCGGGGGAGCTCAAGTACCTTTCACTGACAAAAACGGAGGACATCTGGGAGGCCATACGCGCGCTGCGCGTGCGCGGCGCGCCGGCCATCGGCGTGGCTGCCGGCTTCGGGGCCTATCTGGCGGCGAAACACGCGCCGGCAGGGGAGGCGGAGCGCAGTTTCTACGCCGCCTGCGACTACCTGGCCACCTCGCGGCCCACGGCCGTCAACCTCTTTTACGCCCTTGAGCGCATGAAGTCGGCCATGGGGCGGCTCTCCGGCCGGTCGGAGGGGGAGATCGTCGCCGGCCTGCGCGCGGAGGCCCAGGCCATCATGGACGACGACCTGGAGATGTCGCAGCGCATGGGCGAGCACGGCCGGGCGCTGATAAAACCCGGCATGGGCATCCTCACGCACTGCAACGCCGGCGCCCTGGCCACCTCCGGCCTCGGCTGCGGGCTGGCGCCCGTTTACGCCGCGCTGGACGCCGGCGTGGAGGGCCTGCGGCTCTACTGCGACGAGACGCGCCCGCTTTTGCAGGGGGCGAGGCTGACGGCCTTCGAGGGCATGGCCCTGGGGCTGGACACTACGCTGCTCTGCGACAACATGGCCAGTTCGCTGATGAAAGAGGGCAAAGTTGACATAATAATCGTGGGCTGCGACCGCGTGGCCGCCAACGGCGACACGGCGAACAAGATAGGCACCAGCGGCGTGGCCATACTGGCGAAGCACTACGGCGTGCCGTTTTATGTCTGCGGACCCAGTTCGAGCATCGACATGGCGCTGAAAAGCGGCGCGGAGATACCCATCGAGCACCGCGCGCCGGAGGAGGTCACCGAGCTCTGGTACGCGCAGCGCATGGCGCCCGCGGGCGTGAAGGTGTATAATCCTGCCTTTGACGTCACCGACGCGGCGCTCATCGCCGGCATCATCACCGAGCACGGCATTGCCCGCGCGCCGTTTGAGGAAGATTTCCGGAGGTGGGGCCTGTGAGCGCGCGCGAGGAAGTCGTCGCCGCCGCGAAGAGCTTTTCGTCTGCGGGGCTGACGGTGGCCACCTGGGGCAATATCAGCCTGCGGGTGGGGGATTCAGTTTACATAACGCCGAGCGGCATAGACTACGCCACACTGCTGCCGGAGGACATCACGGAGGTGTCGCTCAGCGGCGGGAGCGTGCTCTCCGGCAAGCGGCGGCCGAGCACGGAGACTGCGCTGCACCTCGCCGTGTACGCCGCGAGGCCGGAGGTGCGAGCAATCGTTCACACCCACGCCGCGGAGAGCACGGCCTTCGCCGTGACCGGGCGGACGGTGCCCGTGATAACGGACGAGGCCGCGCAGGTCCTGCGCGGCGCGGTGCGCACGGCGGAATACGCCCTGCCCGGGACGCGGGAGCTGGCGGAGCGGTGCGTGGAGGCGCTCGGGGCGGAAGCAATGGCCTGTTTGCTGAGATCGCACGGGGCCGTCTGCCTCGGCGAGAGCCTGAAGGCGGCGCTCGTCTGCGCCCGGGTGCTCGAGCAGACCTGCGAGATCTACCGCCTTGCCCAGAGCCTCGGCGGGCCGGCTAAACCGTTTCCGAAGGAACGTGTCGAAACGATGAAGCTGTTTTTACAGAACAGTTACGGACAGAAACAATATTAGTTTTTTGCCTCAGGCTCTTGACAAACGGCCTGAGGCACTATATATTGTGTATCGGACGCTCACGCCACCGCAATATGTGCGGTGCGCGGTGGGCGCCCGTTTGCGAGAGAAAAGTTGCGAGGACAGAGTGAAAATGACGATCTCAGGTATGCAAAAGCTCACTTTGCTGGACTATCCGGGCAAGGTGGCCTGCACGATATTCACGGCCGGCTGCGACCTGCGCTGCCCCTTCTGCCACAACGCGTCGCTGGCCCTGCCCGAGCGGGAGCGGGACGTGATCGCGGAGGAGGAGCTGCTCAGGTTCCTCAAAAAGCGGCAGGGGATACTGGACGGCGTGGCCGTCACGGGCGGCGAGCCGCTGCTGAACGCCGGCATAGCGCCGCTGCTGAGGAAGATAAAGGAACTGGGCTACGCCGTGAAGCTGGACACGAACGGCACTTTCCCCGCGCGGCTGCGCGAGGTGGTGGAAAAGGGCCTTGTGGACCGGGTGGCGATGGACATCAAGGCGCCGCCGGAAAAATACGCCGCCGTCACCGGCGTGCCGGGGCTCGACCTCGCGCCCATACGCGAGAGCGCGGCCTACCTGATGATCTGCGGCATCGACTACGAGTTCCGCACCACGGCCGTGCGGCCGCTGCACGAGCCAGCGGACTT
>DVOV01000146.1 GCA_018713375.1 Candidatus Scatomorpha stercorigallinarum
CGCCTGGAGGCAGATGCGCTGCGCCCGGTCTACCGAAAGGCTTCCAACAGTGGGGCGCGCAGCGCAATTGCCAGCGGCCGTTGGCCGCCTTTGGAGTCTGAGGGGTTTCTTTTTGACAAGACAAAAAGAAACCTCTCAGAAGGGTCTTGCAGGGGCCAGCCCCTGCATCCCCCTCCCTGCGGGCGGGCCGCAGGCAAGTACCCGCGGCCGTTGGCCGCCCTCCAGGCGCAGCCTGGTCAGCCGAAGAAGCGGTTGTGGATGGCCTGCACGGCCTGGTCGGCGTAGGCCTTGTCGATCAGGACGGAGACCTTGATCTCGCTGGTGGAGATCATCTGGATGTTGATCTTGGCGTCATAGAGAGCCTCGAACATCAGCGCGGCGATGCCGCTGGCGCTCATCATGCCGGCGCCGACGATGCTCACCTTGCAGACGTTGGTGTCCACGCTGATATGGTCGAAGCCGATGGCCTCCTGCACGTCCTCGAGGGCGGCGGCGGCGGCCTCCGCGTCGCCGATGGGCACGGTGAAGCTGATGTCGTTGGTGCCGGCCTTGCCGTAGGACTGCAGGATGATATCGACGTTTATCTTGGCGCGGGCCATGGCGTTGAAAACGCGGAAGGCCATGCCGGGCGTGTCGGGCACGCCCACGACGGCGACGCGCGCCACGTCGTTGTCCTTCGCAATGCCGCTTATCTTCATCTCTTCCATCTTTTTGGCGACCTCCTTAACTTTTGTACCGGGCTTGCGCACGTAGCTCGAGAGCACCTCGATCACCACGCCGTAGCGCTTGGCGAGCTCCACGGAGCGGTTCATCAGCACCTGCGCGCCCAGGCTGGCCAGCTCCAGCATCTCGTCATAGGTTATCTCGTTGAGCTTGCGCGCGCCCTGCACCTTGCGCGGGTCGGCGGTGTAGACGCCCTCCACGTCGGTGTATATCTGGCATTTGTCCGCGTGCAGCACGGCGGCGATGGCCACGGCCGTGGTGTCCGAGCCGCCGCGGCCCAGGGTGGTGATGTCCTCGTTGCGGTCGATGCCCTGGAAGCCGGCGACGATGACGATGCGCCGCTTGTCGAGCTCCCGCCGCAGCCGCTCGGTGGAGACGCGGATGATGCGCGCCGCGCCGTAGGTGGCGTTGGTCTCCATGCCTATCTGCCAGCCCGTGAGCGAGACGACGGGCAGGCCGATGGCCTCCAGCGCCATGCTCATCAGCGCCACGGACTGCTGCTCGCCCGTGGAGAGCAGCACGTCCATCTCCCGCTTCGAGGGGCGCGGGTTGATCTCCCGCGCCTTTTCTATGAGCTCGTCTGTCGTGTCCCCCTGCGCGGAGAGGACGACCACCACGTCGTGCCCCTCGGCATAGGTGTCCGCTATGATGCCCGCCACATGGCGGACCCGCTCGGCGTTGGCCACGGAGCTGCCGCCGAATTTCTGAACTATGAGCATGGGATGATTCCCTCCGTAAAGCTATTTGACCCGGCCGGAGCCGTCAGTTCATCATATGCGTGCGCGCGCCGCGCGCTCAGTCCAGCACGCGGTACTTCGCCAGCACCTCCATGCCGGCGGTGCGCACGCTCAGCTCCTCGCCGGAGATGTAGCCGGTGACGAAGGCGTATTCATCCGCCGCCGCGCCGGGGGCGTTGATGAAGCGCACGCCGGAGAAGGCCGCGGCGATGTCCGCCAGGGGCGAGCGCGTGCGCAGCATCCAGCGGCAGGAGAGCTTGTCCGGCCCGGTGACGTAGCCCGGCTCCGAGGGCCACCAGCCGCTGTAGACGCGCGTGCTGCCGTCGCGCACGCAGTCTATCATGTCCGCCGCCACGGCGCTGGCCGTGGGCAGGGCGCCCGCGCCGGGGCCGAAGAACATCGCCTCGCCCACGGCGTCCCCCCGCACGGCGATGCCGTTGAGCACGCCGTCCACATTGGCGATGGGGTTGGACTGGGATATCAGGTGCGGCGCGACGAAGGCGGTGACGCTGTTGGGCCCCGTGCGCATGGCGCGGCCCAGCAGCTTTATCTTGTAGCCCAGCGTGCGCGCGCAGGCGATATCCGCCGGGGTGATGCGCGTGATGCCCTCCATGGTGATGGCGGAGGGCGGCACGTTCTTGCCGAAGCAGAGGTCCGCGAGGATGCATATCTTCCTCCCGGCGTCTATGCCCTCCACGTCCGCGGTGGGGTCCGCCTCCGCAAAGCCCTTCTCCTGCGCCTCGCGCAGGGCCTGCTCGAAGCTCTTGCCGCGCTGGATCATCTCCGTCAGGATGTAGTTCGTGGTGCCGTTGAGGATGCCGTAGACGGCGCTTATCTCGTTCGCGGCCAGGCACTGGCTGATGGGCCGCAGGATCGGTATCCCGCCGCCCACGCTGGCCTCGAACATGAAGTTCACGCCCATCTTCCTCGCCAGCGCCGTCAGCTCCAGCCCCCGCTCGGCCACGAGCTCCTTGTTCGACGTCACAACGCTTTTCCCCGCCGAAAGGCAGCGGGACACGTATTCAAAGGCCGGGGAGAGTCCACCCATGCACTCGGCCACGACCCCCACCTCCGGGTCGGAGGCTATGGGCTCGATGTCGTGCACTATGAGGCTCTCCAGCGGGTGCCCCGGCCGCGGAGAGCGGCAGAGGATGTACTTGAGCTCTATCTCCTGGCCCGCGCGGCGGGCGATGAGGTCCCTGTTTTTCGCCAGCACCTCGGCCGTGCCGCCGCCGACGGTACCGATGCCGAGTATCGCTGCCTTGACCATTCTATCTTCCCTCCTCAGCCCGCCAGCGCGTCGAAGCGCAGCACGCCCTCCAGCTTGCGGGCCTTCGTTATCAGCTCATCCGTGCCGATGGGCATGTTCTCCGTGGTGGCGGAGATGGTGACGAGCGCCGTGCCGTTCGTCGGTATGCTCTGGTTTATCGTGAGAATATTCGCGCCCGTATCGGCAAAAATAGCGAGCAGGGAGCTGAGCACGCCCTTGCGGTCGCGCAGCAGGGCGTGGAAAGTGACGATGCTGCCCCGGCGCATCTCGCGGAAGGGCATCACCGCGTCCTTGTACTTGTAAAACGCGCTGCGGCTGAGCCCCACGCGCTCCGTGGCTTCCGCCACCGTGCGCGCCTCGCCCGTCTCCAGCAGCTCCTTCACTTCGGTGACCTTTATGAACACCTCGGGGAGCGCTTCCGTCTCCACCAGGTAATATTTCGGCGCCTGCTTTCCCGTATGCCCCGTCCCCTTTCAGTCCTTGCACGGAGGTCGAATGTACGTAATACACGTACATCGTTATACCACATCCGCGCCCGGCGCGCAAGAGGGACATTTAGATAAACCCCCGCGCGGCGGCGCGGCGCTTTTCATCAATATTCACCATAGGGGGAGAAGATATGCTTGGATATATCGCCAGCGCCGTCGCCGGCGCGGCCATGAGCGTGCAGGGCGTGATGAACACGCGCCTGGGCGAGGGCATCGGCACCATGGAGGCCAACTGCCTGGTGCAGAGCACGGCGGCGGTGCTCTCCTGGGCGGCGCTGTGCTTTTACCGCACGGGCAGCTTCGCCCAGCTGGGCGCGGTACCCTGGTACTGCCTGCTGGGCGGCGCGCTGGGCCTGGTCATCACGCTGACGGTGATGCTCGGCATCGGCGCGCTCTCGCCCACCGTGGCCATCTCCGTCATCCTCCTCAGCCAGCTGGCCACCGCCGCGCTCATCGACGGCTTCGGCTGGCTGGGCGCGGAGCGCGCGGCCTTCTCCTGGCGGCAGGCCCTGGGCCTGGCGCTGATGGCCGGCGGCATCCTGGCCATAAAAAGTTAGTCGCCAGCGGCCGCCGGATGTGATAAAATAACTGATAGATATTATCACACGGAGGGCGCACATGTACACCCAGATAGAAGGCAATATTTTCACCATCCCCGTCCCGCTGCCGGACAATCCCCTGCGCAACCTCAACAGCTACCTCATCCGCGCGGAGGGCGGCGGGCGGCATCTGCTCATCGACACGGGCTTCCGCCGCGCCGAGTGCCTGGACGCCCTGCAAGAGGGCCTTGCGGAGCTGGGCGTGCGACTGGAGGACACGGACATCTTCCTCACCCACCTGCACTCGGACCACACGGGCCTGGCCGGGGACCTGGCCGCGCCCGGCGCGCGGGTGTACATAAGCCGCGAGGACGGCGAGCGGCTGGAGCGCTTCCGCGCCGCGGCCAACACGCACCGGGCGGAGGAGTATATCACGCTGGGCTTCTCGGCGGAGGAGGTCGCCTTCCTGCGCAATTCGCCCATGCGCAAATATAACTGCGTGAAAAAGCTGGACTTCAGCTTCGTCGCGGACGGCGACACGCTGGAGTACGGCGGCCGCCGCCTGCGCGCGGTGCTCACGCCGGGGCACACGCCGGGCCACCTCTGCCTCTACGATGCGGCGGCCAAGGTCATGTTCCTCGGCGATCATGTCCTGTTCGACATCACGCCGAACATCACCACCTGGGACGGCTTTTCGGATCCCCTCGGCCACTATGTGCACAGCCTGATGGACATCAGCATCTACGACGTGCGAGTGCCCCTGCCCGCCCACCGCGGCATAAGCGGCTCCATGCCGGAGCGCATCGGCACCATCATCGAGCACCACGGCGCGCGCATCCGCGAGATGCTGGACGTGCTCTCCGCCGGGGGCGGGCTGACGCCCTATGAGCTCTCCGGCCGCATGAGCTGGCGCGTGCGCGGCAAGAGCCCCTCCTGGGCGGATTTCCCCCTGCAGCAGAAGTGGTTCGCCGTGGGCGAGACGGCGGCGCACCTGGAGTACCTGATGCAGCGCTCGCGCGTCCGCTGCGAGGACGCGCTCGGCGTGCTGCGCTACTATATCAACTGAACGGCAACATCAAAAGGAGGACAATGCAATGAAAGTGCTTCTCATCAACGGCAGCCCACATGAACACGGCTGCACCCGCGCCGCCCTGGACGAGGCCGCGCGCGTACTGCACGAGTGCGGCGTGGAGACGGAACTCATCAACGCCGGCCGCGGCCAGGGCGGCGGATGTATCGCCTGCGGTGCCTGCCGCAAGACGGGCCAGTGCGTCCGCGGCGGCGGCGTGAACGAGGCCGTCGAGGCGCTGAAGGCCGCCGACGGGCTCATCGTCGGCTCGCCGGTGCACTACGCCTCGCCCGCCGGCGAGCTGCTCGCCTTCCTCGACCGCATGTTCTACTCCGGGGCGGCGAACTTCGCGCACAAGCCCGCGGCCTGCATCGTCAGCGCCCGCCGCGCGGGCACCACGGCCTCCGTAGACGTGATAAACAAGTATTTCACCATCAGCCAGATGCCTGTGGTGTCCTCCACCTACTGGCCGATGGTCCACGGTAGCACGCCCGAGGAGGTGGCGCAGGATGCCGAGGGCCTTCAGACCGTGCGCAACCTCGCGCGCAACATGGCCTGGCTGATAAAATGTATCCGCGCCGCCGGCATCGAGCCGCCCCAGGCCGAAAGAGCCGCCTGGACAAATTTCGTGCGGTGAGCGCGGATCTGCCGTTGCACACTTCTCGGGAGGCAAATTATGGACAACATCGATGGTGCGATACGGGCTTTGAGGGAGGACATCGCGCGGCTGGGGACGCTCAGGACGCGTTTGCAGAGCCTTTATGCCCAGCGCGACGAGCTCGCCGCGCGCGAGGCGGAGCTGGCGGAGATCGCCGAGAATGAGGCCGACGACGTGCGCCGCCTGGAGGGGCGCAGCCTGGCGCGCTATTTCTTCAGCCTCACCGGCAGCCTGGACGACCGCCTGGACCGCGAACAGGCCGAGGCCCGCGAGGCCGCCGTGCGCCATGACGCCGTGGCCCGCGAGCTGGACGGGGTGGAGGACGCCGTCGCCGCCGCGGAGGCGGAACTGCGCCGCCTGGACGGCTGCGAGCGGCGCTATGAGGAGCTGCTGGAGCGCAAGGCCGCCATGCTCAAGGCCGCCGGCTCCGCCGCGGGCGCGCGGCTGGGCGAGCTGGAGCGGCGCGAGGCCGCGCTGGTGCGCCGCAGCCGGGAGATAGACGAGGCCCTCGCCGCCGGGGCGCGCGCCGAGCAGCTGGCGCTCGAGGTGCTCGAGAGCCTCTCCAGCGCCTCCACCTGGGGGCTGGTGGACATGGTCAGCGACAGCTTTTTCTCCGACATGATAAAATACAGCCACATCGACGAGGCGCAGTCGCGCATCGAGGCGCTGCAGGCGCAGCTGCGCCGCTTTGGCACCGAACTGCGGGATGTGGACGGCAGCGGCATGGGGCTGAACATCCAGATAGACGGCTTTTTGACCTTCGCCGACTATTTCTTCGACAATTTCTTCGTCGACATGGCCGTGAACAGCCGCATCGACCGGGCCGCGCAGGAGGCGGAGGCCGTGCTCGCGCGCATCCGCAGCACGCTTGCCAACCTGGAGGCCATGCGCGATGACACGGCCGCCGAGGCCGGGCGCCTGGACAGGGAATACGAGCAGCTGGTGACGGAGGGCATATGAAAATACTGCGCGCGCTCTGCCTCTGGATGCTGGCCACGGCGGGGCTCTACCTCTGCTCGGCGGCCGTGCTGGCGCTCTTCGGCGTAAACTCCGTCTGGATCTCCGCCCTGCCTACGGCCCTGCTGGCGGAGGCAATACTCTTCGTTTTCCATCTTTTTACCCGCCGGAGGCGCAAATAGCCTGTATGAAATGTACCTCCCGCGGCCATAATAGGCTGCGAGAGGTACATAGCTTATGAAGAACGAACATCTTAAAAACTGGGAGATATCCCTGCTGCTCGCGCTGTGCGTGACGCTCTGCGCCTCCTGCTGGGCGGGCGGGCGCAGCGCCGCCATCGCCGGCTCGCTGGTGCGGTTGCATGTGATCGCGGATTCGGACGACGAGTATGAGCAGGCGCTGAAGCTGCGCGTGCGCGACAGCGTGCTCGAGTGCCTGACGCCGCTGCTCGCCGGCGCGGAGGACGCCGGCGAGGCCCGGGACATCATCGCCCGCGCCCTGCCCGAGGTCCGGCGCGCGGCGGAGGGCGCCGCGGAGGGGCGCGCGGTGGCCGTGGAGCTCTCGCGCGAGGGCTATCCCACGCGCGAATACGGCGCGGTGACCCTGCCGGCGGGCGTCTATGACTCCCTGCGCGTGACGCTGGGCGCGGGGGAGGGCCGAAACTGGTGGTGCGTGGTGTTCCCGCCGCTATGCGCCTCCGCCGCCGGATACGACCAGGCACTCGCCGCCCTCGGCGAGAACGGCGAGCTGCTCACCACCGGCGGCGAAGTGGAGATACGCTTCCGCCTGGTGGAGCTCTGGGGCGAGTTCCTGGCCTGGATAGAGAGCCTCAACATCTGACCCACACTGCGTGTGGAGGCAATTGCGCTGCGCGCCTCACTAACGGAGGCTATACGTTGGTGAGGCGCGCTTCTTTGCATCCAAACGCGGCCTGGCCGGCCGTGCGTTGCTCGCGGCACTACCGATTACCATCTCGTCAGCGGCGCGAGCGTAAGCGAAGCCTTCCGCGGTCGGCGATGAGCAAAGCCATCCGACGACGGGATGACCACCTGAAAGTCCGTAACCACCCAAACTGACGGGCAGATTTTACCTCCCGACAAGCACCAAAGCGGTTTTCTCTTTGGAGTCTGAGGGGTTTCTTTTTGACAAGACAAAAAGAAA
>DVOV01000147.1 GCA_018713375.1 Candidatus Scatomorpha stercorigallinarum
AGGGAGGGGCAGCGCCGCGCGGCCTCCGCGAGCATCTCCGCGGAAAAATCCACGCCCGTCACGGCGCAGCCGGCTTCCGCGAGGCGCGAGGCGAGGACGCCCGTGCCGCAGCCGAGGTCGAGCACGCTCACCGGAGCGCCGCGGCGTTTTTTGATCATCCGGGCGGCTATCCGCCCCATCAGCTCCTCGTAGCCGGCGAAGGGGTAGCGCTGCGCGCTCTCGCGCACATCTGAGTCGTAGCTCTCAGCCCAGCCGTCAAAATCCCTGTTGTCAAACATCTTCACGCCTCCAGCAGACATATTCCCCGAGCCTTTCAAATCCGGCGTCCAGCGCCGCAGCTTCCCCGGCCGAGCCGGCGTCGGAAAGGTATGTCACCTTCCCGCCCTTCAGAGCGGCAAGAGCAGTCGAAATCAGATCCCTCGCGGAGGGCACATCCCGTGCGGCAAGGCCGTATATCTCCGCCCCGCCCTCATATTTGCGCAGGAACAGCCCGGAGTGCACCGGCCGCCCGGCCGCGTATACCCGCCAGTTTTCAAAGCAGGCTTCAAGCCGCGCGGCGTTCCAATAGCAATCCGAAAAATGCTCCTCGTGGAATTTGAGATACTCACCGAGCCTCTCGCGCCCTATCCTTTCCGCCGAAGCGGCGGCACAAGTCCCGCCGCGGGATTCAAGGTGCGAGCACCTCTCGCATATGGCAAATCCCAGCTCCTCAAGCGCGGCCGAGACTGTCTCGTTTTCCCCCGCCAGGCCAACAGTCAGCTCACAGCCCGGGCAGAGGGCGGCAAATCCCTCAATGAGAGCACGGGCGGAGGGCACGTCCCCCTCGCGGACAAATATGCCCGTCGTCTGCGCGTAGCCATCCTCCGTCATCGAGAAAAACGCGAGCGCTCCCCGCGTCCTCCCGCCGGCTTCAGCAATGCGGAGCAGGCCGCCCTCTTTTGCTCTCAAAGCTATTTCCGCTTCCAGCTCCGCGCCGGAAAGCAGCGGATAGCTGCACGTTTTCCGCCCGGCCGCGCACTCGAGCGCGAAGGAGAGCAGCTCCGCGGAGGGCGAGTATTCCCTTAAAACGTCCATATGCGCCTCCTAAAGAGCCTCTCACTCGTGAAAATCCCGGAGGAAATCCCCTCAGGAAGTCTCCCTCAGCGCGGATATAGTCCTCTCAAGCGCCTCAACGCTCATGTCGGGGCTTATCGTGCGCTCGCTCTGCACGGCGAGGGCGCCGGCGGCGAGGGCCATGTCCAGCGTCTCCTCCGCGCCGAGGCCGCGCACGTGGCCGTACACCAGCCCGGCCATGAAGGCGTCCCCCGCGCCGTTGGCGTTGGCCATCTCCGTCAGCGGGCGCAGGGCGCGGAACAGCGAGCGGCCCTGGCGGTCGGCGTAGTAGCAGCCGCGCTCGCCGAGGCTGACGGCCACGCGCTGTACGCCGCGGCCCAGCAGCTCCGCGCAGGCGGCGGCGAGGCCGGCGTCCGTGTCCGTCTCGACGCCGGAGAGGACGGAGAGCTCCAGGCGGTTGGGCTTGATGAGGGAGAAGCCGCCCACGAGCGGCGCGACCTTGCGCGCATAGGCCGTGCTCACGGGGTCCAGGAACACGTCCGCGCCGCAGCGAGCTGCGACGGCGATGATGCGCTCCACCGTCTCCAGCGGCAGGCAGGGGTCGCAGACCACGGCCGCGGCGGCGCGGATGAGCGGCTCCTGAGCGTCCACCACCGCGGGGGTGATGTGCTCGAGGATGCCCATGTCCGACATCGCCACCAGCATGTCGCCGTGCGCGTCCAACATGGAGATGTAGCAGCTCGAGTGCGCGCCGGGGACCGTGATGAGGCCGGACATGTCCAGCCCTGCGCGTTCGCTCTCCCGCCGCACGAACTCGCCGTAGAGGTCGTCGCCCACGGCGGAGACCATCCGGGCGCGCACGCCCAGGCGCGAGAGGTTCTCCAGCACGTTGCGCGTCACGCCGCCCACCGACGTGCTCAGGTGGCCGGGGTTGGAGTCGCGCATCACCACGCCCGCACGGCTGCGGCCGTGTACGTCCGCGTTGGCCGCGCCGATGCCGAGGACAAAGGGGGAGTCAGCCATTTTTCACACCTCCATGAAGAAAAATTGATGATAACACAGCCGCGGGGCGATTTCAAGCCCCCAGGCTGCGCCTGGAGGCATTTGCGCTGCGCGCACCGCTGATGGAAGCATTTCGGTAGACCGGGCCGCAGGCAAGCACCCGCAGCCGTTGGCCGCCGGGGGAAACCCCCGGCGAGGGTTTCCCCCGCACCCCTTTCCTGCGCTCTTTGTGTGAAGGGGGATTTCGCTCGCTGCGGCGAGCGCCGAGGGGCTTTGCCCCTCGACCCCACAAACTTTTGAAAAAGTTTGATCAAAACTTTAGATAGAAAGGCGCGCAGCGAACGTTGCGTAGTGCGAAAGCCGCGAAGCGGCAGCTGAGCGGCTTTCCTGCGCATAGGTTTCCGCAAACCTCGCCGTAGACCGGGCCGCAGGCAACTGCATCCGGCCGCCGGCCGGTCAGCAGAGGAGGGTGAGGGCGGCGCGGCGGTTCTCTATCAACAGGTCCTCATAGCTGCCGCCGGGCTCGCCGTCGCGGGTGAAGGGCACGCTCTCGGCGAAGATGAAGCGCACGCTCTGCGAGCGGCGGATGCTGAACATCTCGCCGTCGTACTTGCGCGCGGCCACCTCGGCCATCAGCTTGTTCATGTCCGCCAGGTTCTCCGGGAAGCGCACCAGCGAGACCTCGAAGAGGCCGTCGTCCAACGAGACCAGGTTCTGGTCCAGCTTCACCAGCCCGGCCACGGAGGTGGAGTTGGTCACGCCGCCGAAGATGAAGTTGCCCTCCAGCGCCTGGCCGTCCAGCTCCACGCGCGTCTGGTAGTGCGGCAGCTTGGCCAGGCGGTTGACGCCCTCCAGCAGGTAGGCAAGGTGGCCCAGGGCCTGCTTGGACTGCTGCGAGGTCTCGTAGCTGACGTCGGTGAAGGCGCCGAAGGCGGCGACATAGGTGAAATAGCGGCCCGAGCCCATGTAGCCCACGTCCCAGGGGCGCGGCGCGCTCTCCACCATGCGGCGGGCGGCGGCGGCGGGGTCGTTCTTCGGCAGGCGCAGCGTGGTGGCCACGTCGTTGGCCGTGCCCAGGGGGAAGTAGCCCAGCGGCGGGCGCTGCCCGGCCGGCACGCGCATCAGGCCCGTCACCACGTCCGAGAGGGTGCCGTCCCCGCCCAGGCAGCAGAGCGCGTCGTATTGCGCGCCGCCCTCCGCGGCCAGGTCCACGGCCTCGCCCGCGCGGGTGGTGAACCTCACCGTGGGCACATAGCCCGCGGAGTAGAGGATGTGCAGCGCTTCGCCCAGGCCCTGGCGGTACATGCCGCGGCCGGCCACGGGGTTGACGATGACAAGAAGGCTTTTCGTTTCCAAGATGAGCACCTCGCTGTATGTGATCGCGCAGCGCGCGATGAGTGTAAAGTTCGGGATTGAAAAAGCGTGGAAGACTGAGTATAATAGTCCCTGTATCCGCCCGCGTGGCGGGCTTCAATTAATAATACAACATCGCGGCGGCCGTGGCAACACTGAGGAGCGCATTTTGCGCGCGCCGCGAACAAGGGGTGCTTTTGATGAAGAGGCAGAGGATATCCGGCATCTTTGCCGACGCGCAGAGCTTCGCCGGCGCGGAGCTCACGGTCTGCGGCTGGGCGCGCACGATCAGGGACATGAAGAACTTCGGCTTTGTCGAGCTCAACGACGGCTCCTGCCACAAGAGCCTGCAGGTGGTGCTCGAGCGCGCGGCGCTGGAAAACTACGACGAGATCGCCCGCCAGAACGTGGGCGCGGCGCTGATCGTCCGCGGCGAGCTGGTGCTGACGCCGGAGGCCAAGCAGCCCTTTGAGCTCAAAGCGCACGCCGTGGAGGTGGAGGGCGCGTCCACGCCCGACTACCCGCTGCAGAAAAAGCGCCACAGTGTGGAATTCCTGCGCACCATCCAGCACCTGCGGCCGCGCACCAACCTCTTCTCCGCCGTTTTCCGCGTCCGCAGCGTGGCGGCCGCGGCCATACACGAGTTCTTCCAGTCGCAGGGCTTCGTCTATGTCCACACGCCCATCATCACCGCCAGCGACTGCGAGGGCGCGGGCGAGATGTTCGAGGTGACCACGCTCGACCTGGCGAACGCGCCCAGGACGGAGGACGGCGCCGTCGATTACAGCCAGGACTTCTTCGGCAAGCGCGCCAACCTCACCGTCTCCGGCCAGCTGAACGCGGAGAACTTCGCCAT
>DVOV01000148.1 GCA_018713375.1 Candidatus Scatomorpha stercorigallinarum
GGGCGGTATCGCCATCAGCCCGCGCACCCGAAGGCCCTCCTGAGCGGCCGCAAAGTCCAGCAGTTCCGGCAGCCGCTCCGGCGAAACGCCGCTTTTTGACAGCTCCCCGGCGATGTTCACCTCAAGCAGCACGTCCTGCACGACGCCCAGCCTCTGCGCCCGGGCCGAGATGTCGCCCAAAAGCTCCACGGAGTCCACGGACTCTATGAGCCCGACGCTGCCGACGAGGTACTTGACCTTGTTGCGCTGGAGATGGCCTATGAAATGCAGCCCCGCGCCCTCGTAGGCGCCGGCGGCGCGCTTTTCCACCAGCTCCTGGACCCGGTTCTCGCCGCAGGCGTCCACGCCCGCGGCCACGGCCTCGCGGACCCTGTCCGCGCCGTTCATCTTGCTGGCCGCGACGAGCAGCACCCGCCGCCCCCCGGCGGCGGCCTCTATCCGCGCGCGCACGGCGGCCACGTTTTCCGCAATGCCCATTCTATCTATCTCCTTTCAGGGCTCCGGGCAAAGCCGGGCCTCGCAGACTCTCAGCTCCAGCGAGCGCGCGAGCGCCTCGGCGCTTGAGAGGACTATGACGCGGCGGCCGAGCTCGGCCTCGCCTATGCTCTCGACCCGCGCCTCCGCTTCGAGGCCGGGCAGCTCTATCCTGAGCTTGTCCCCTTCTGAAAACCGCGCCGCCTCCGCCTGCGTGAGCGCCGCGGCGAAGTACCAGCGCCAGCCGCTCACGAGCTTCATCGTGCCCGCGCTCTCCGGCTCCGCGGCCATGAGCTCCGCGAGGTCCCGGGGCGTGAGGGCTTCGAGGTCCTCAGGCGCGAGGTATTCAAAGCCGTCCACGGCGGAGGAGAAGAGCCCCGCCTCCGGGGCGTAAAGCGTCTCGGCCCCCGCGGCCGCGGGCAGGGCGGCCAGCTCCGAGAGCAGGCGCGCCGCCCTCTCCTGCGCGCCCGCGCCGGAGAGCGCCTCGCCCAGCGCCTGCGCGCAGGCGGCGGCCCCGGGGAGGTCCCCTGCGGCCCGGGCGGAGGCCAGCGCCAGCAGCGCCCCGTCCGCCTCCGGCTCCGCGCCGGAGACGGCCTCGGCCAGCTGGGCTGAGAGCTCCCGGCGCAGCCGCGCGGTCTCCAGCGCCGCGGCGTCCGGCGCGCAGAGCGCCAGGGCCTGGCCCGCAGCCGCGCGCTCCCCGTCCTGCAGGAGGGGCAGCAGGTACGCGCCCTGCCCGCCCAGCGTGCGCTCGCGCCTTATGACTATGCCCCGCGCCTCGACGCCGGGCTCGGCCGAGGCCGAGGCCGCCGGCTCCGCCGTGACGGGGGCGGCCGCCTCGCCGCCCAGCAGGGGGCGCAGGCCCAGGTAGGCCGCCGCCGCCAGCAGCAGGACGGCGAGGGCCAGGCCCGTGAAGAGGTTCGTCCGCCTCGTGGCCTTATGTATCCTGCCCTGCCTCGCCCAGGTTCAGCGCCCGGGCCGGGGCGATGGTCGAGATGGCGTGCTTGTAGATGAGCTGCTGCCGCCCGTCCGAGTCCAGCACGACCGTGAAGCTGTCGAAGGCGCGCAGCACGCCCCGCAGCTGGAAGCCGTTCATGAGAAACAGCGTCAGCGGCACGCGCTCGGCCCGCGCGCGGCAGAGGAAGGTGTCCTGAAGGTTCTTTGTCTTTTCCATATCTCGCTCCTTGCCGGAGCGGTGGATTTACATAATATCATATTTTGCCGCTCCGTAAAATAGTAAATTTGTACAAAACGCGGTCCTCACCGCGCCCTGTACGCGACTATCATATACCGCAGCGGAGCAGATATTCTGTCGAATCCCGGACGGCGGCCTCAAAATCGGGCCGGCCCTGCCAATCGATGCGCAGGGCGTCCCGGCGGGAGCGCAGCCAGGTGAGCTGGCGTTTGGCGTAGCGGCGGGTCTCGCGCTTTATCGTCTCTATGGCCTCCTCGCGGGAGCAGTCCCCGCGCAGGGCGGCGGCGGCCTCCTTGTAGCCTATGGCCTGCATGGCGGTGCAGCCCCCGCCGAGCCCGGCGTCCAGCAGGCGCCGGACCTCCTCGAAGAGCCCGAGCGAGACCATCTCGTCCACGCGCGCGTCGGTGCGCGCGTACATCTCCTCGCGCGAGGCCCAGCCGAGGATGATATAGGCCGCGTCGAAGTCCGGCGGGCGCAGGCGGCTGGCCTCGTCGAGCTCCGTTATCGTCCGGCCGGTGAGCAGGTAGACCTCGTAGGCGCGCACGACGCGCTTTTTGTCGCGGGGGTGGAGCTTTGCAGCGCGCTCCGGGTCGAGCTGTGAGAGCTCCCGGAGCATGGCCGCGCCGCCTATCTCGTCGTAGCGCTCCTCCAGCTCGCGGCGGGTCTCGCCGGTCTCGTCCACGGCGGCGAAGCCCAGGCCGCGGACGAGGGAGTCTATGTACAGCCCCGTCCCGCCCACGACTATGGGCAGCCGCCCGCGCGCGAGGATATCGCGGCAGGCCGCCCCCGCCGCCTCGACGTAGCGCGCCGCGGACCAGTTCTCCCAGGGCTCCGCGACGTCTATGAGGTGGTGCGGCACGCCCTGCATCTCCTCGGGCGTGGGCTTGGCCGTGCCTATGTCCATGCCCCGGTAGAGCTGCATCGAATCCGCGGAGACGACCTCGCCGCCCAGCCGCTGCGCAAGCAGCACGCCGAGCCGGGTCTTACCCGTCGCCGTGGGTCCGGTTATGACGGCTATTTTTGGGGGCATAAAAACACTTCCATTCTTTGAAGTAATGTGATATGATACAGGGGCCAGAATGTAAGGAGGCAGCAAACTGAAATGAAAATAAAAATCTCAACGGACAGCACCTGCGACCTGCCTGCTGAGCTTATCGCCGCGCACGACATCGGCGTCCAGCCGCTGTACATCATCCGCGGCGGCGAGGCGCTGCGAGACGGCATCGACGTGACGCCGGACGACCTCTACGCCTACACCAAGGAGACGGGCAAGCTCTGCGGCACCTCGGCTGTGACGATAACGGACTATCTGGGCTCCTGGAAGGCCTGGCTGGAGGAGTACGACGCCATAGTACACGTGGCGTTTTCCTCGGAGCTGTCGGCCAGCTGCAACAACGCGCGGCTGGCGGCGATGGAGCTGCCGGGCAAGGTCTGGGTAGTGGACTCGCTGAACCTCTCGACGGGCTTCGGGCATCTGGTGCTGGACGCGGCGCTGATGGCGGAGCGCGGCATGGCCCCGGAGGAGATAGCGGCGGAGGTGGAACGCCTTGTGCCGAAGATGGACGTCAGCTTCGTACTGAACACGCTGGACTACCTGAAGAAGGGCGGGCGCTGCACCTCGGTGCAGGCGCTGGGCGCGAATCTGCTGGGTTTGAAGCCCTGCATAGAGGTTATCGGCGGGAAGATGACGGTGGGCAAGAAGTACCGGGGCAAGATAGAGGCGGCCTATGTTCAGTACATAAAGGACAGGCTTGCCGGCCGGGACGACATAGACACGCGCCGGGTGTTCATAACCGACTCGGGCCTTCCGGACGATGTACGCGCGCGTCTGCGCGAGGTTGTACTCTCCTGTCAGCCTTTTGAGGAGGTCTACAACAACCGCGCGGGCTGCACGATAAGCGGCCACTGCGGCCCCTGGTGCATGGGAGTACTATACTACCACAAATAAGCCCTGCGCGCAAATACTGCGGCCCGCGCCGCGGTGGGCGGTACGTTTTCGCGGCAAGGTACGACACACCTGTAGGGGCGGGGTTCCAGGTCCGCCCGGGTTTTTGGGGTGGGCGGAACTCGCCGTTTTGCCCTGCTGTACTTTAAGTTGTGCTGCCTGTTCCACCCCATTTCTTTGGTCTTGCCCAAAGAAACGG
>DVOV01000149.1 GCA_018713375.1 Candidatus Scatomorpha stercorigallinarum
ATCCCCTTCCCCATGAACAAGAACGCCCAGGACCTGATGATGGGCGCTCCCGGCGAGGTCACGCAGAAACAGCTCGACGAGCTGCACATCGCCATCGTGGGCGAAAAGGAAGAATAAACATGCCAAACGGCTGCCATAGGTAAACAAGCCGCGGAGCGGGAAGCTCCGCGGCTTTTTTGCGCCGCGCGCCTGGCATCTGCCGCCGGGCGCCGCCCGGGCGGCGCAAGAAATCCGCCGGAAAGCCGCCTCCCGCGGTTGACAGCGCTGGACGGTTAGTATATTATCGCAATAAGGGGCCTGCGGGCCCGAAGAATCGTTGGGGGTAATGAAACATGAAACGCTCCGCTTACCGCGTCGTACATCTGGACGCGGGCAGGAAGTATTTTAGCAGCGAAAACCTCAGGAAGTTCATCGACAACTGCGCCGCGGCCGGCTTCGGCCAGCTGGAGCTCTATCTCTCCGACCACCAGGGCCTGCGCCTGGCGCTGGGCGACATGCGCGTGGTCACGCCGCAGGGGGAGTACGACCTCTCCGGCGCGCCGGGCGACGGCTTCGGCGAGGAGGGGAACGAGCCGGACGGCACGGGCAAGTTCCTCACCGAAGCGGAGATGGACGCGCTGATCGCCTACGCGGCGGGGAAGGGCGTGGAGATCGTGCCGGCCTTCGGCGCGCCCGGGCACCTGGGCGCCGTGCTCATGCAGCCGGACGCCGGGGGCCTGCGCTATCCCGGCTCCCGCGGCTCGGTGGACATCACGCGCGCCGAGGGACGCGATTTCGCCCTCGCGCTGCTGGAAAAGTACGTGAAGTACTTCGCCGCGCGCGGCTGCCGCTTCTTCAACTTCTGCGCCGACGAGTTCGCCAACGACCTGGGAGAGCACCGCATGGGCTATGAGATGATATACCGGAACGGCATGTACAAGGAGCACTTCGTGCCCTTCTTCAACGCCATGGCCGCCCTGGTGAAGAGATACGGCATGACGCCGCGCTGCTTCAACGACGGCGTGTACTACAACGAGGACAGCGAGGGCGTGGAGCCCGACCGCGGCGTGGAGGTCTGCTACTGGACCCACGGCTGGGAGGGCTATCGGCTGGCCTCGGCGGCGTATCTCGCCGCAAAGGGCTTCACGCTCATCAACGCTGACTCCGCCTTCTACTGGGTGCTGGGCAAGAACGAGTGGCCCGACGGCCCGGCAAAGGCCGCGGGCTTCGAGCCCGACCGCTTCAACAACTGCGAGGGCAGCACGGAAGCGGACGGGGCCATGATGTGCTTCTGGTGCGACATGGCGGACAGCGACGGCCCCGACGAGGGCGCCGCCGTTGCGGAAAAGGCCGCCGGCGTCATCGCCGAGTTCGGCCGCACGCTGGAGCGCAAATGCAGGTGACAGGCAACACGATACGGTACAAATAAGAGAGGAGCGCAAAGAAAATGGACATCAGAGCAGAGTATTCGCGCTGGCTGGAGCGCGCCGTGGACGACAGCGACCTCATCGAGGAGCTCAGGGGGCTGGACCCCGACGGCGGCGAGGTCTCCGACCGCTTTTACCGCGACCTGGCCTTCGGCACCGGCGGGCTGCGCGGCGTCCTCGGCGCGGGGACGAACAGGATGAACATCTACACCGTGCGCCGCGCCACGCAGGGCCTCTGCGCCTGGCTGAAGGCCTCCGGCGGCACGCCGTCCGTGGCCATCGCCCACGACAGCCGCATCAAGAGCAACCTCTTCGCCCGCGAGGCGGCGCGCGTGCTGGCCGCCAACGACGTCACCGCCTGGATCTACCCGCGGCTGGAGCCCACGCCCGCGCTCAGCTGGGCCGTGCGCTATTTCCACTGCGGCGCGGGCATCTGCGTCACCGCCAGCCACAACCCCGCCAAGTACAACGGCTATAAGGTCTACGGCCCGGACGGCGGGCAGATCACCCTCGAGGCCGCGGAGCATGTGCAGGCCGCCATCGACAGCACCGACCCCTTCGACGGCGTGGCGCTGGCCGATTTCGATGCCGCCGTGGCCGACGGCCGCATCAGGTACATCCCCGAGCAGTGCCTGGAGGACTTCCTCGACGCCGTGCAGAAGCTCAGCCTCTCCGGCGGGGCGGAGGACCTGAGCGTGGTGTACACGCCGCTCAACGGCTCGGGGCTGGAGTGCGTGAGCAAAATACTCTCCCGCATCGGCGTGAAGGACGTCACCGTCGTGCCCGAGCAGGAGCACCCGGACGGGCGCTTCCCCACCTGCCCCTACCCCAACCCGGAGGAGCGCGAGGCCATGCAGCGTGGCCTGGAGCTGTGCGAAAAGCTGCACCCGGACCTGCTGCTGGGCACCGACCCGGACTGCGACCGCATGGGCTCCGCCGTGCCGGAGGGCGACGGCTACCGCCTGCTGACCGGCAACGAGATGGGCGTGCTGCTGCTCGACTACATCTGCCGCCGGCGCATGGAGCTGGGCACCATGCCGGAGAAGCCCGTGGCCGTCACCACCATCGTCTCCACCGACATGGCCGACGCCGTGGCCGCCGAGTACGGCGTGGAGCTGCGGCGCGTGCTCACCGGCTTCAAGTTCATCGGCGAGCAGATCGGCCTGCTGGAGGCCGAAGGCCACGGCGAGCGCTTCCTCTTCGGCTTCGAGGAGAGCTACGGCTACCTCTCCGGCTCCCATGTCCGCGACAAGGACGCCGTCAACGCCTCCATGCTCTGCTGCGAGATGGCCGCCTGGTACAAGAAGCAGGGCATGACCCTGGCCGACGCCATCCGCGCGCTCTATGAGAAGCACGGCTACACCTGCTGCGCCGTGAAGAGCTTCGCCTTCGAGGGCGAGGGCGGCATGGAGCGCATGGCCGCCGTGATGGACTCCCTGCGCGCCGCGCCCCCGGCGGAGATCGCCGGCCGGGCCGTCACCGGCCGCACGGACTACCAGACGGGCGAGGGCGTGGCGCTGGAGCTGCCGCGCAGCAACGTGCTCGAATACCGCATGGACGGCGCCAAGCTCATCGTGCGCCCCAGCGGCACGGAGCCGAAGATCAAGGTCTATCTCTCCGCCCGCGCGGAGAGCATGGAGCGCGCGCAGGAGATCGACGGCGAGCTGGCGCAGGCCGCGGCCGGCTTTTTCGCCTGAAAACAGCATGATATGACGCCGGGAGCGGGCGGGGGGACGGCCCCCGCCCGCTTTTTTGCAGCCCTGGCAGGAGCTGGATACTATATTTTGCAACCCCGAGGTGGCGTTTCCATACTATCATATGGCCCTTACAGACTTTCCCGGCGCGGGCTGTTCGTTTATAATAACAAATAGCCTGAGCACGCTCTACTTGGAGAGGTGGATTACTTATGGAAGGTGGGACGCTATGTGAAATCTGCTAACGCGCTTGAGCAGACAAGCACGCAGAAGCGCAAAAAGAGAAGCGGCAGCTCCATCCGCGACGATATCGAGCTGACGCTGCTGGCCGTGCCGACCACGGTCTGGTACCTTATTTTCTGCTATCTGCCCATGTTCGGCCTGGTCCTGGCCTTTAAGGACTACAGGATAGTTGACGCCACCAAGGGCTTCATCTACAACCTGATCCAGAGCGACTGGACGCTGACGGGGAACTTCGAGTTCTTCCTCAAATCCAGCCAGTTCGGCATCGTCCTCCGCAACACCCTGCTGTACAACATCGTGTTTATCGTCCTCAACATCGTCATCCCCGTATCGCTGGCGATACTGATAAACCAGCTCTACAGCAAGCGCAAGTCCAAGACCTATCAGACCATGATGTTCATGCCGCACTTCATGTCCTGGGTCGTGGTAAGCTACTTCGTCTTCGCCTTCCTGAGCTATGACAAGGGCCTGCTCAACTCTGTGCTCGAGGCTTTCGGCAAGGACCCCATCAACTGGTACACGGAAGCGAAGTACTGGCCATTTATCCTCGTGTTCATGCAGATATGGAAGACCGTGGGCTACAACATGGTCGTCTATCTGGCCAGTATCAGCGGCATCGACACCTCGCTCTACGAAGCCGGCGCGCTCGACGGCGCCAGCAAGTTCCAGCAGGCGATACATATCACGCTGCCCGCCCTGAAGCCGGTCATCATCATGATGTTCATCCTCAGCGTCGGCAGGATCTTCAGCACGGACTTCGGCCTGTTCTACCAGATCCCCCGCGGCGTGACGAACTCCCTGTACGAGGCGACGATGACCTTCGACGTCTACATCTACAACATGCTGCTCACGCCTAACGTGCCCATTGGCCGCACGGCTGCCGCCGGCTTCTTCCAGTCTGTCATCGGCTGCATCACCATCCTGGTGGCCAACGCCATCGTGCGCAAGGTCGACAGGCAGAGCGCCATTATCTGAGGAGGGGGAGAGATCATGAGTAAAAAGTCTGCTTCCAACGTCCTCAACCGCATCAACCCGGGCACGAACGTCGTTTTCAACATCATCTTCATCCTCCTGTCGCTGATGTGCGTGCTGCCCATCGTGCTCATCTTCATCATCTCCATCACGGATGAGCAGAGCATCGCGCAGAACGGCTATCAGATCATCCCCAGCATGCTGAGCGCCAGCGCCTATACCTTCCTCTGGGGCGAGCGCGGGATGATACTGCAGGCGCTGTGGATCTCCGTTGAGGTCACCGTTATCGGCACCGTCCTCGGCGTCATCCTCACCGCCACCATGGGCTACGTGCTCTCCCGCCCGGGCTACAAGCTGAACGGCTTCTTCTCCACCGTTGTTTTCATCCCCATGATATTCAGCGGCGGCATGGTCGCCAGCTACGTGGTCATCGCGCAGATATTGAACTTGAGGGACACGATATGGTCGCTTATCCTGCCGCTGTGCGTGTCGTCCTTCAACGTCACCATCTGCCGCACATACTTCCGCACCAACATCCCCGATGCGGTCATCGAGTCGGCCAAGATCGACGGCGCGTCCCAGCTGACCATCTTCATCAGGATCGTCACGCCCATCTCGAAGCCCCTGCTGGCCACCATCGGATTGTTCCTCGCCTTCGGCTACTGGAACGACTGGTTCCAGTCCTCGCTGTACATCAGCAAAGACAACCTGCTCTCCCTGCAGGCCCTGCTGAACCAGCTGCAGAAGAACATGGAGTTCCTGACCAAGAACCCGACGGCCGGCATGTCGCTGCAGGATTACAAGCTGGCGATGCCGACGGAGTCCGTGCGAATGGCCATCGCGATCATCATCGCCGTGCCTATCGCCTGCGTCTACCCGTTCTTCCAGAAGTACTTCATCTCCGGCCTCACGGTCGGCGCGGTGAAGGGCTGATACCCGCGTATTAAAGGGCCCGCAGCCAGCGGGCCCCGAAATAAAAATTTTTGGAGGTCAATATGAAGAAGAAAATTCTTGCTCTGCTCCTCTCCGCCCTGATGCTGATGGTCCTTGTGGCCGGCTGCGGAGAGGAGCCCGCCGCTGAGTCTGCCGCCCCCGGCGGTGAGGCTGATGACGGCGAGATCGTTGAGCTGACCTGGTACATGGTCGGCAATGGCCAGCCCGAGAACTACGATGCCTGGAAGGCCAACCTCGACGCCTACCTGGAAGAGAAGATCGGCGTGCACCTGAACGTGAACGTCGTCGGCTGGGGCGACTGGGACGGCCGCCGCAGCACCATCGTCAGCACCAACGAGCCCTACGACATCATCTTCACCAACCTCGGCACCTTCAGCAACGACGTCAAGATCGGCGCCTTCGCCGACATCACTGAGATCGTGCAGACTGCTTCCCCCGAGCTCTACTCGCTGATCGACGAGGATTACTGGCGCGCTGTCTCCATCGACGGCAAGATCTACGGCGTCCCCACCCTGAAGGACGTCTCCGTCACCCAGTACTTCGTCTGGGATAAGGCCCTGGCCGAGAAGTACGACCCCAACTACGAGTCCCTCAACACCCTTGAGTCCCTGACCGACCTCCTCACCGCCATCAAGGACGGCGAGAACGTCACTCCGTTCATCCTGCACCGCGAGGGCCTGTCCGCCGTGACCATGGACTACGACGCCATGGGCACCGGCCTGCCCCCCATCGGCGTGAACTACAACGATGAGACCGCCACCGTCGTCTCCGTGTTCGAGCAGGAAGACGTCATGAGCATGCTCACCACCCTGCATGAGTGGTACCAGGCCGGCATCATCAACGCCGACGCCGCCACCCTCGCCGAGGCTCCGATGTACCGCACCTGCTACGTCGCGCAGGGCTGGCCCTACGCCGCCGTTACCACCTGGAGCCCGAACATGGGCGTTGAGGCCACCGCCGTGCAGTGGGGCAACACCTACCTGTCCAACGACACCGTGCAGGGCTCCGTCAGCTGCATCTCCGCTTCCTGCGCCCACCCTGACAAGGCCCTGCAGCTCCTCGAGCTGGTGAACACCGACTCCTACGTCCGTGACGCCCTGTTCTACGGCCTCGAGGGCGAGAACTTCGAGTACGTTGAGGCCGAGGACGGCAGCCAGCGCGTGCACAAGCTGAACAACGACTGGCCGATGGCCGGCTACACCCAGGGCTCCTTCTTCAACGTCACCATGCTGGACGACACCGACTACAACCAGTATGACGAAGTCGCCGCCCTGAACGACGCCGCCATTATCTCCCCGCTGCTGGGCTTCGTGTTCGACACCAGCAGCCTGAGCAACGAGCTGAGCTCCTGCATGGAGATCTGGCAGCGCTACAAGTCCGAGCTGCTGACCGGCACCATGGATCCCGCCACCGGTGTCCCCGAGATGATGGAAGAGCTCCGCGCCGCCGGCTTTGACGAGCTGGTCGCCGAGGCTCAGACCCAGATCGACGCTTTCATGGCCGGGCAGGCTGCCTGAGCGCGCCCGCTGACTATTAAAGCGCAGAAAAACCAATGAAAAAGGGGCTGTCGCGCCTGAAAACGCGGCAGCCCCTACAAGACTGTAAAGGCAGGTGCCACCATGACCAAGATCCTGGGCTCCTCCCTGCCCAACATCCCCTGGGAGGACAGGCCCGCCGGCTATAAGCTGCCGGTGTGGCGCTACAGCGGCAATCCTATCATCGGCCGCGACGGCAACCGCCGGTCCAACAGCGTGTTCAACAGCGCCGTCGTGCCCTATAAGGGCGGCTTCGCGGGGCTGTTCCGCTGCGACAGCCGCTCCGTGAGCATGGACCTCTTCGCCGGCTTCAGTGACGACGGCGTCCACTGGAAGATCGACGACGACCCCATCTCCTTCGCCGACGGTGACGCGGAGATCATCAAGCGCGAATACCGCTACGACCCGCGCGTCTGCCTGCTGGACGGCAAGTATTACATCACCTGGTGCAACGGCTATCACGGCCCGACCATCGGCGTGGGCTGGACGGAGGATTTCCGCACCTTCCACCAGCTGGAGAACGCCTTTTTGCCCTATAACCGCAACGGCGTGCTCTTCCCGCGCAAGATCGGCGGCATGTACGCCATGCTCAGCCGCCCGAGCGACACGGGGCACACCCCCTTCGGCGACATCTTCATCAGCCGCAGCCCGGACATGACCTTCTGGGGCATGCACCGCCACGTTATGAGCACCGTCCCCGGCGACCGCTCCGCCTGGCAGAGCACGAAGATCGGCGCGGGGCCGATACCCATCGAGACGGACGAGGGCTGGCTGCTCATCTACCACGGCGTTATCACCACCTGCAACGGCTATGTCTACCGCATGGGCGCCGCCCTGCTGGACCGCGACGAGCCCTGGAAGGTGCTCTGCCGCGGCGCGGACTACATCCTTGCGCCCTATGAGCTCTATGAGTGCGTGGGCGACGTGCCGAACGTCACTTTCCCCTGCGCCGCGCTCGCCGATGCGGACACCGGCCGCATCGCCATCTACTATGGCTGCGCCGACACCGTGACGGGCCTTGCCTTCACCACGGCGGACGACCTGCTCGCCTATATCAAAGAAAACAGCCTTTGAGGAGGGCCATATGTACTTCATTGATAAGCGCATCCAGGTGATATGCGACGAGCTGCGCCGCGAGCGCATCCGCGACCGCTCCGCCATGGGCTGCTGGAGCTATAAGAAGGGGCTTTACTTCCGCCCCGAGGAGGCGGAGGCCGACACCGCCAACCCCTGGGAGCATTTCGACTGCGCCCACATGCACTGGTACGGCCCGGACGAGCACTACTGGTTCCGCGCCGACCTCACGGTGCCGCAGGAGTTCGCCGGCAGGAGCGTGTGGATGAACGTCCGCACGCAGATAGACGAATACGACGACGGCAAAAACCCGCAGTTCCTCCTCTTCGTGAACGGGGAAGTGGAGCAGGGCCTGGACATGAACCACCGCGAAGTGCGCCTCACAGAGCGCGCCGCGGGCGGCGAGACCTTCCGCATCGACATGCAGGCCTACACCGGCACGCTGTACAGCGAGTTCAACCTGATCGTGGAGCTCTACTGGCTCGACGAGGAGGTGGACGGGCTGTATTACGACCTGCAGGTGCCGCTCTGGGCCTTCCCCCGCATGGACGAGGACGACAAGAACCGTCTCGACATACAGACCGTGCTCAACGACGCGGTGAACAGGCTCGACCTGCGCCGGCCCTATTCGCCGGAGTACTACGCCGGCGTGGCCGCCGCGCGCGAACTGCTGGAAGAGCGGCTCTATAAGGGCATGGGCGGCTGGCACGACGTGGTCGCCACCTGCATCGGCCACACGCACATCGACGTGGCCTGGTGGTGGACCGTGGCCCAGGTGCGCGAGAAGGTGGCGCGCAGCTTCGCCACCGTCCTCAAGCTGATGGACGAGTACCCGGACTACCGCTTCATGTCCAGCCAGTGCGTGCTCTACGACTTCCTGCGCCAGCGCTACCCCGAGGTATACGCGCGCGTGAAGGAGCGCGTGGCCGAGGGCCGCTGGGAGCCCGAAGGCGGTATGTGGGTCGAGTCCGATACCAACCTCACCTCCGGCGAGTCCCTCGTCAGGCAGTTCGTGCACGGCAAGCGCTTTTTCAAGGATGAGTTCGGCGTCGACTGCCGCATCCTCTGGCTGCCGGACGTGTTCGGCTATTCCGGCGCCCTGCCGCAGATCATGAAGCGCAGCGGCATCGACTATTTCATGACCACCAAGCTGGCCTGGAACCAGATCGACAAGATCCCCAACGACACCTTCATCTGGCGCGGCATCGATGGCAGCGAGGTGCTCACGCACCTCATCACCACCGTTGACGTGGGGCAGGACGTGAAGAAGAACTTCTTCACCACCTACAACGGCCGCCTGCACCCGGACGCCATCATGGGCGGCTGGGAGCGCTATCAGAACAAGGAGATCAACAACGACATCCTGGTGGCCTTTGGCCACGGCGACGGCGGCGGCGGCCCCACCCGCGAGATGCTGGAAGTGGCCAAGCGCATGAAGCGCGGCGTCAAGGGCATACCGCAGGTGCGCCAGGAGTTCGCCGGCGAGTATTTCCGCGAGCTGGAAGCGCGCGTGAAGGACAACCCCAGGCTCGACACCTGGGAGGGCGAGCTCTATTTCGAGTACCACCGCGGCACGCTCACCTCCATGGCCCGCAACAAGCGCGCCAACCGCAAGAACGAGCTGCTGCTGATGGATTTGGAGCTGGCCTCCGTGATGGCGCAGGACAAGCTGGCTTATCCCGGGCAGGAGCTGGACGGCATGTGGAAGACCATGCTCACCAACCAGTTCCACGACATACTGCCCGGCAGCTCGATACACGAGGTGTACGAGGTGACGAAGGCGGAGTACGAGGCCCTGAGCGAACAGGCCCACGCGCTGCTCGGCGAGCGGCTGCGCAGCCTGGCCGGCGAGGGCCGGGCCGTGGCCGTGTTCAACACGCTCGGCTTCGAGCGCGACGACATCGTCAGCCTGCCCGACACGGGCTGCGCCGCCCTCAGCGACGGCGAAGGCCGCGTGTTCCCCGTGCAGCGCACGGCGGAGGGCGCCGTGGCCTACGTCCGCGGCCTGCCGCCGAAGGGCTACAAGTCCCTGCTGCCCGCGGACTGCGCGGCGGCGGAGAGCCCCTTCACGCTGGAAGGCGATACGCTCACCACGCCGTTCTACCGCGTGACGCTGGACGAGAACGGGCACTTCAGCTCCATCTATGACCTCGAGTACGACCGCGAGACGGTGCAGCCCGGCCGGCGCGCCAACCTGCTGCGCATGTTCGAGGACAAGCCGATATACTACGACAACTGGGACATCGACGAGTATTACACCGAGAAGTCCTGGGATGTGGACAACCTCACGAAGCTCGAGTGGACGGAAACGGGCCCCGTGCGCGCCACGCTGCACCTGGAGTACGAGATCGCGGGCGTCGCCATCTGGCAGGACGTGCGCTTCTATGCCGACAGCCGCCGCATCGACTTCGAGACGGCCGTTGACTGGACGCTTCACCAGCACCTGCTGAAGGTGGAGTTCCCCGTGGCCGTGCACAGCGACGAGGCCACCTTCGACGTGCAGTTCGGCAGCCTCAAGCGCAAGGTGCACAAGAACACCAGCTGGGACAAGGCGCGCTTCGAGTACGGCGGGCAGAAGTGGATGGACTTCTCCGAGGGCCACTACGGCGTCGCCCTGCTCAACGACTGCAAATACGGCCACTCCGTCCATGACGGCGTGCTCAGCCTGACGCTGATAAAGTCCGGCATCGAGCCCAACCCGATGGCGGACGTGGAAATGCACCACTTCACCTACTCCATCCTGCCGCACAGCGGCGGCTGGCGCGAGGGCGGCGTGGTGCGCGAGGGCTATAAGCTCAACCAGCCTGCCTACGCCCTGGCCAACGCGGCCGAGGGACTGGACTTCTCCTTCGCCGGCGTGCAGCCCGCCAACATCATCATGGAGACGGTGAAGTGCGCGGAGGACGGCGAGGGGACCGTGCTGCGCCTCTACGAGTGCGACGACGCGCTGACTAAAGCGTCCATCCGCCTGCCGGCGGGCGCCAGGCGCGCCTGGAGCTGCGACCTGCTCGAGGAGCGCGAGCGCGAGCTGGAGATCTGCGACGGCTGCGTGGAGTACACCTTCAAGCCCTTCGAGATCGTCACCATCCGCTGCGAATAAGGCGCGCGGCCCTTTTCCCGCGCATCGGGGGGAGCGCGAGCTCTCCCCGATATTTTTAAGCTGGAGGTAACCATGGAACTCTACCGAGACGCAAAGGCCGCGCCGGAGGCGCGCGCGGAGGACCTGCTGCAGCGCATGACGCTGCGCGAAAAGGTCGGCCAGCTTAACCAGCGGCTCTACGGCTTCGCCGAATATGAGATCAGGGACGGCGAGTTCGTCCCCGGCGGGGGCTTCAGGGCCGAGGTGGAGCGCTATTCCGGCATGGGCGCGCTCTATGGCCTCTACCGCGCCGACCCCTGGTCGCGCCGGGATTTCACCAACGGCCTGGTGGGCGAGCTGGCGCCGCGCGCGCGCAACGCCGTGCAGCGCTATGTGATGGAGCACTCGCGCCTCGGCATACCCGTGCTGATGGCCACGGAGTGCCCCCACGGGCACCAGGCCCTGGACGGCTGCCTGCTGCCGGTGAACCTGGCGGCGGCCGCCTGCTTCGACCCCGCGCTGCTCTCCGCCGCAGCGGCGGTGAGCGCGCGCCAGCTCGCGGAGCTGGGCGTGGACCTGGCGCTGGTGTCCTGCCTGGACGTGCTGCGAGACCCGCGCTGGGGGCGCAGCGAGGAGTGCTTCGGGGAGGACCCGCTGCTCGCCTCCCGCATGGCGGAGGCCGTGATAAGCGCCATGCAGCGCCAGGGCGTGGACGTGGTGGCCAAGCACCTCTGCGCCCAGGGGGAGACCACCGGCGGCGTCAACGCCAGCGCCGCGCGCATCGGCGAGCGGGAACTGCGGGAGATACACCTGCCGCCGGCGGAAGCCGCCGTGCGCGCGGGTGTGCAGGGCTTCATGGCTGCCTATAACGAGATCGACGGCATCTACTGCCACGCAAATAAGCGCCTGCTGACGGGCTACCTGCGCGGCGAGCTGGGCTTCAATGGCATCGTCATGTCCGACGGCATCGCCATCGACCAACTGGACGCCGTCACCGGCTCGCGCATGATGTCCGGCGCGCTGGCGCTCAACGCCGGCGTGGACATCGGCCTCTGGGACACGGCCTTCTCCCTGCTGGAGGAGGCGGCGGAGGCCGGGGCCGTGAGCACGGCGCGCATCGACGAGGCCGCATACCGCGTGCTGCTGCTGAAATTCCGCCGCGGGCTCTTTGACGAGCCCTTCGTGCCGGAGACGGCGCACTACCAGCTTTACGCCGACCCCGGGCGCTTCCCGGAGCCGGCGAAGCTGGCCGCGGAGACGCCCGTGCTGCTGAAAAACGAGGGCGGCGCGCTGCCCCTGGCCCTCGCCGGGCGGCGGATACTGCTCGCCGGGCCGGCGGCGGACGACCTCTACGCCCAGCTCGGCGACTACACGCCGCCGCAGCGCCCGGGCACGGGCAGCACGGTGCGCGCGGCGCTGGAGCACCTGGTCGCGGCGGGCGGCGGGCAGCTCGTCTATGAGCGCGGCTGCGGCATGTTCGAGCCGGCGCCGGCGGAGGAGCTGGCGCGCATAAGAGAGGCGGCCGCGCGCTGCGACGCGGTGGTGGCCGTGCTCGGCGGCAGCTCAAGCCGCTTTTCCGGCGGGGAGTTTGACGCCAACGGCGCGCTGCTCGCCCAGCACCGGGCCACCATGGACTGCGGCGAGGGCGTGGACGCCGCCGAACTGCGCCTGCCCGGCGGGCAGCTGGAGCTGCTGCGCGCCCTGCGCGCGGCCGGGAAGCCGGTGATCACCGTCATCATCGCCGGGCGGCCCTACGCCATGGCGGAGATAGAGCGTCTCTCGGACGCCATACTGTACTGCTTCTACCCCGGCCCCCAGGGCGGGGAGGCCATCGCGCGCATCCTCTGCGGCGAACTCGAGCCCAGCGGCCGGCTGCCCGCCTCGCTGCCCGACAGCGTGGGACAGCTGCCCGTCTACTACAACTACAAGGATTCCTACGCCGCCATGCGCTACTACGACGACAAAAAGCCGCCGCGCTGGCGCTTCGGCAGCGGCATGGGCTATGCGCGCTTTGAGCACGAGCTGCTCTCGGCCCCCGAGGGCGAGCTGGCGGCGGGCGGCGCGATCTGCCTGCGCCTCGCCCTGCGAAACGCCTCCGGGCGCGACGGCGCGGCCGTGCCGCAGCTCTATATCCACCGCACGCAGGGCATCGCCACTTCGCGCACGCGGCAGCTCGTGGACTGGAAAAAGCTCCGCCTCCGCGCCGGTGAGGGCGCGGAAACGGAGCTCAGTATACCGCCGGAGGCCCTCCGGCAGTGGGACGGCGCGGCCTGGGTCACGCCGCCGGGGAAGATCGAGTGGTTCCTGGGCGACAACGGCGAGGACTGGGCGTCCGGCGAGTTCACCTTGAGCGGGACTTCTGCCTGACGTTGCCCTCCAGGCGGTCGAACACGTCGCGCATGAGCAGCACGTCCACCAGCTGCACGACGCCCACGCCCAGCAGCAGCCAGAAGAGGAGCGTGTATATGAAGGCGTAGGGCAAAAAGAAGAACATCGTGAAGGGCAGCGTGTTGAGGAACACCATCAGCACCGTGCGCGGCAGGTAGAGGATGCTGAGGATGACCGCGTTGTGCAGGTGCTCGCGCAGCTTGTTGTCATAGCGCGTGATGAGCGGCAGGGCGTAGGAGATGATGGCGATGAAGAAAAAGGCGATGACGGCGAGGATGACGAGCATCACCGTGTAGAGCGTGCCCTCAAAATAGAGCCGCAGCAGCAGGAAGTCGCAGAAGAGCGCCGCCAGCACCACCAGCGAGCCCAGTGTGAGGACCGCCGTCTGGCGGAAGTTTTCCTTGAAGCCGCGGAAAAAGACCTTCACCGCGCCCTTGCCGCCGTCTATCAGCACCTCGTGCGCGGCCAGGAAGCCGGATGAGAGCGCGGCCCCCGCCGTAAAGAGCGGCAGCGAGCAGACGAGGCTGAGCACGTTTATCATCACCAGGTCGAACACCGCGGCGAGCAGGCGGGAAATGGGCCCGTCGCCAAACCGTCTTTTCATTTACCTATTCCCCCTTTTGTGAACGCAGGAAGCTGTCCACCTGCTGCTGGATGCCATCCCGCAGCGTGTCTATACCCGCCTCCGCCAGCTCGTCGAGCAGGCGCGGGACGTATTTGTCCGGGTCCACCGTGCCGGTGAAGAGCGCGGCGCTGTACCGCTGATAGACGGCGGCCACGGCGTCGCGCTCCGTCTCCAGCCCCTCGTAGGAGGGGATGAAGCCCAGCAGGTGCGACTCGCGGGCCGCATCGTTGAATTCGCGGTAGACATCCCATTTGTCCTCCCGCTCGCCCTCGCGCGTGCGGAGGATGAACCAGTTGCCCTGGGTGTATTCCACGCCCGTGTAGCCGTCCGATATCGTATGCACCTGGCCG
>DVOV01000150.1 GCA_018713375.1 Candidatus Scatomorpha stercorigallinarum
GGATCTTCTTGTACTTGCCGCAGTGGCATTCCCAGTCCTTCGTGGGCCCGAAGATGCGCTCGCAGAAAAGGCCGTCGCGCTCGGGCTTCAGGGTGCGGTAGTTGATGGTCTCCGGCTTCTTGACCTCGCCGTAGGACCAGGAGCGTATCATCTCAGGGGAGGCTATGCCTATCTTGATGGCGTCAAAGGGTGTATAGCTCATGGCTCATTCCTCCTCCATATCAAGCTCGTCTCCCGAGAAGCCCGGGAAACTGTCGTCGTCGCTCTCGTCGTCAAGGCCGTCCAGCTCAAGTTCTTCCTCCGGGACGTTCTCTATCGAGAAGCCGGCCTCTTCGATCTCGCTGTCGTCCGCGCGGTAGTCGTCGCGCATGCCGGGGATGTAGTCGTCCTCGTCGTCGTCCTTGAGCTCTATCTCCTCGCCGTCCTTGTCGAGTATCCTCACGTCTAGGCAGAGGGACTGCAGCTCCTTCACCAGGACCTTGAAGCTCTCCGGCACGCCGGGCTGCGGGATGTTGTGGCCCTTCACGATGCTCTCGTAGGTCTTGACGCGGCCCGTGACGTCGTCGGACTTCACGGTGAGTATCTCCTGCAGCGTATACGCCGCGCCGTAGGCCTCGAGGGCCCAGACCTCCATCTCGCCGAAGCGCTGGCCGCCGAACTGGGCCTTGCCGCCCAGAGGCTGCTGCGTGACGAGGCTGTAGGGGCCCGTGGAGCGGGCGTGTATCTTGTCGTCCACCAGGTGGTGCAGTTTGAGGAAGTAGACGTAGCCGACGGTGACGGCGTTGTCGAAGCGCTCGCCCGTGCGGCCGTCGTAGAGGTAGCTCTTGCCGTCCTCACGCAGGCCGGCGAACTTGAGCGTCTCGCGGATGGTGGCCTCGTTGGCGCCGTTGAAGATGGGCGTGGCGACCTTCCAGCCCAGGGCCTGGGCAGCGTAGCCCAGGTGGACCTCCAGGACCTGACCGATGTTCATTCGGCTCGGGACGCCCAGGGGGTTCAGGACGATGTCCAGCGGGGTGCCGTCGGGCATGTAGGGCATGTCCTCGCGCGGCAGTATGCGGGAGACAACGCCCTTGTTGCCGTGGCGGCCGGCCATCTTGTCGCCGACGGATATCTTGCGCTTCTGCGCGATATAGACGCGCACGACCTGGTTGACGCCGGCGCTCATCTCGTCGCCGGCCTCGCGGGTGAACACCTTCACGTCCACCACGATGCCGCTCTCGCCGTGCGGCACCTTCAGCGAGGTGTCGCGCACCTCGCGGGCCTTCTCGCCGAAGATGGCGCGCAGCAGCCTCTCCTCGGCGGTGAGGTCGGTCTCGCCCTTGGGCGTGACCTTGCCGACGAGTATGTCGCCGCTCCTGACCTCGGCGCCGACAGAGATGATGCCCCGCTCGTCAAGGTACTTGAGCGCGTCGTCGCCCACGCCGGGGATATCGCGGGTGATCTCCTCGGGGCCCAGCTTGGTGTCGCGGGCGTTGCACTCGAACTCCTCCACGTGGATGGAAGTGAACACGTCCTCCATCACCAGGCGCTCGTTGAGGAGGATGGCGTCCTCGTAGTTATAGCCCTCCCAGTTCATGTAGCCGACCAGGATGTTCTTGCCCAGGCTGAGCTCGCCGTTGCTGGTGCTGGGGCCGTCGGCGATGATGTCGCCCTCGGCCAGCCGCTCGCCGGCGGCCACCACGGGCCGCTGGTTGATGCAGGTGCCCTGGTTGGAGCGGGAGAACTTGATGAGCTTGTAGTCGCGGACGCCCAGCGTGTCATAGCGCACGACCACATGGGTGGCGGAAACGCTCTCGACCACGCCGTCGTCCTCCGCGAGGACGCAGACGCCGGAGTCCACGGCGCACTTGTGCTCGATGCCGGTGGCCACGATGGGGGCCTCGGTAGTGAGCAGCGGCACGGCCTGGCGCTGCATGTTGGCGCCCATCAGCGCGCGGTTGGCGTCGTCGTTCTCCAGGAAGGGTATCATCGCCGTGGCGATGGACACCATCATCCTCGGGGAAATGTCGATATAGTCCACCCGCTCACGGTCCACCTCGATGATCTCGTCGCGGTGGCGGCAGGTGATACGCTTGTTCTTCAGGCAGCCGTTCTCATCCAGCGGCTCAGTGGCGGGGGCCACGATATAGCGGTCCTCGATGTCGGCGGTCATGTACTCCACTTCGTCGGTGACGAAGCAGTCGCCCTTGCGCACGCGGCGGAAAGGCGTGACCAGGAAACCGTACTTGTTGACGCGCGCGTAGCTGGCGAGGTAGCTGATAAGGCCGATGTTGGGGCCTTCGGGGGTCTCTATCGGGCACAGGCGGCCGTAGTGCGTGTAGTGGACGTCTCGGACGTCGAAGTTGGCCCTCTCACGGCTGAGGCCGCCGGGGCCGAGGGCGGACATACGGCGCTTGTGCGTCAGCTCGGCCAGGGGGTTGGTCTGGTCCATGAACTGGCTCAGCGGCGAGGAGCCGAAGAACTCCTTGATGGCCGCCGTCACGGGGCGGATATTGATAAGGCTCTGCGGCGTGACGATGTCAAGGTCCTGCAGCGTCATGCGCTCGCGGATGACGCGCTCCATGCGGGAGAAGCCGATGCGGAACTGGTTCTGCAGCAGCTCGCCCACGCTGCGGACGCGGCGGTTGCCCAGGTGGTCGATGTCGTCCGGGGAGCCCACGCCGTGCGCCAGGCAGCAGAGGTAGTTGACGGAGGCGAACATGTCGTCCACGACGATGTGCTTGGGTATCAGGATGTCGATGTTCTCGCGGATGGCGTCCTTCAGCGCGTCGCCCTCGTACTGCTCCATCAGCTGGCGGAGGATGATCAGGCGAACTTTCTCGTCCACGCCCACCTCTTCGGGGTCAAAGTCCACAAAATGGGCCAGGTCGACCATGCCGTTGGTGAAAACGCGGATCTCCTTGCCGTCGGGGGTGACGACCATGGCCTCCGTCACGCCGCAGGACTCGATGTACTCGGCCCGCTCGCGGCTGAGCGTCTCGCCCGGCTCGGCGATGATCTCGCCGGTGACGGGGTCGGCAACGGGGGCGGCCAGCTGGTGCCCGGTCAGGCGCCCGGCCAGGCCGAGCTTCTTGTTGAACTTATAGCGGCCGACGGAGAAGAGGTCGTACCGCCTGCGGTCGAAGAACAGGCCCTCGAGCAGGCTCTCGGAGGTCTCCACCGTCGGGGGGTCGCCGGGGCGCAGCTTGCGGTAGATCTCCAGCAGTGCGTCCTCGCGGGTGATGAACGTATCCTTGTCCAGCGTGGCGACTATGCGCTCGTCGTTGCCGAACACCTCCTTGAGCTGGTCGCTGGTGACGCAGCCGGCGACGGGGTCGCTCAGGCAGCTCAGCCAGGTGTGCGGCTTGTCCGGGTCGTAACGGCCCATGGCCTTGAGGAAGAGGGTGATGGGCAGCTTGCGGTTCTTGTCGATGCGGACGTAGAAAATATCGTTCACATCCGTCTCATACTCCAGCCACGCGCCGTGGTAGGGTATCACCGTAGTGCCGTAGGTGGATATCTGCGCCTTGTCGGTCTTTTTGTCGTAATAGACGCCGGGCGGGCGCACGATCTGCGAGACGATGACGCGCTCAGCGCCGTTGATGACGAAGGTGCCGCCGGGGGTCATGAGCGGGAAGTCGCCCATGAATATCTCCTGCTCCTTGATCTCCTCGGTCTCGCGGTTGCGCAGGCGGACGCTGACCTTGAGCGGCGCGGCGTAGGTGGCGTCGCGCGCCTTGCACTCCTCGATGGAGTACTTCGGCTTGTCGTCCATGGAGTAATCGACGAAGCTGAGCTCCAGGTTGCCGGAATAGTCCGTCACCGCGGCCACGTCGCGGAAGACTTCCCTCAGCCCGGTCTCGAGGAACCCCTTGTACGACTTTTTCTGGATCTCCAGCAGGTTGGGCATGTCCTGGATCTCCACGCTCCTGGCGAAGCTCTTTCTGACTGTTTTCCCGTAGCTGACATCAGTTGGCATCGATGCACTCTCCTCGTGTTGGAATCGCTTGTACACCCGGCGGTGTTGTCAAATATTCGCGGCCCTCTGTTGCATTTTCATGAAAACCTGATAGAATATCCATGTAAAGAGAATTGGGAAGCTGTCCCCTCTCGATGACATAGCAAGTCATTATATCATCTGTATATATGGCTGTCAAGCTATATTTTGTTAAGGCGTGAAATTTCCGGCGGGGGTCGTCCCCGTCTTTTTTGTTGCCCGGAGCGCGCTGCGCCCGGGTCTCTGTGTGGGAGGAACGCTATGGACATCTCCGTGATCATTCTGCTCTTTGCCGAGGCCCTGCTGGCCCTGGCGGCGCTCTACTTCTCCGGACTTTTGAAGCGCCCGCGCGATGTCGCCGTGAGCGCCGCGCTCGTGGCGGCGGCCTTCGTGCTGCGCGGCCTCTGCTTCAGCCACGTCACGCTGGATTATGTAAACTTCCTCTCCCAGTGGGTGGAATACTTCCGCGCAAACGGCGGCTTTGCCGCCCTTGGCGAGCCCATCGGCAACTACAACGTCCCCTACATGTACTTCCTCGCCGCCTTCTCCTATCTGGAGATAAACGACCTCTACCTCATCAAGCTCCTGAGCGTGTTTTTCGACATCGTGCTGGCCTGGGCGGCCATGTCCCTCACGGGGCTCTACACCGCCAGCCGAGCCAAGCGCCTGACGGCCTTTTTCGGCGTGCTTTTCCTGCCCACTGTGATTCTCAACGGCGCCTACTGGGGCCAGTGCGACAGCATCTACGCTGCCTTCGCCCTGCTGGGCATCTACTTCGCCCTCTCCGAGCGCCCGGCGGCCGGCATGGCCTGCATCGCCGTCAGCTTCGCGTTCAAGCTGCAGGCCGTGTTCATCATGCCGATCTTCGTCGTGCTGTTGATAACGGGCCGCGTGAATATCCGCCACTTTTTCATCTTCCCCGCCGTCTACATACTGCTCATGCTGCCCGCCGTGGCCGCCGGCATGCCGTTCATGGACACGATAACGCTCTATTTTGACCAGATGGGCACGGTCGGCTCCGCACTCAACTACAATTCGCCCAGCATCTTCGCCTTCTCCGCCAACGTGCAGGACGCGGCCCTGGCCTCGAAGCTCGGCATCCTCGCCGCCTTCGCGCTGATGCTGCTCACCTTCCTGCTCGCCGGCCTGCGCCGCTCGCGCGCGTCCATGTGGGCCGTGCTCGGCTGTGCGCTGGTGATGGCCATCGGCATCCCCTATCTCCTGCCGCACATGCACGAGCGCTATTTCTTCGTGGCCGACGTGCTCACGCTGCTGTTCGCCTGCGCCGCGCCGGAGTATATGGCCCTGCCTGTGCTGGCGCAGTTCGCCTCCCTCCTCGGCTACCACGCCTATCTCCGCGGCTATTACTTCCTCCCCATGTCCTACGGCGCCGTGGCCCTCGCCATAGCGCTCCTTATGTCTCTGTTCTTCACCCTCCTCCAGCTCTTCCCCCGCCAGAAGCGCTGAAATGGCAGAAAACGCCCCCGGCCGCTCTGCGGCCGGGGGCGTTTAATATTTATGCAATGAACATGGCGTCACCAAACGAGAAGAACCGGTACTTTTCCCGCACCGCCTCGGCGTAGGCGTTGAGGATGTTCTCCCGCGTGGAAAAGGCGGAGACGAGCATCACCAGCGTGCTCTCCGGCAGGTGGAAATTCGTCACCAGCGCGTCCATGCACTTGAACTTATATCCCGGGTAGATAAAAATATCCGTCCACCCGCTCGTGGGCTCCATCGTGCCGTCCGGCTTCGCAAAGCTCTCCACCGTGCGGCAGGAGGTCGTGCCCACGCAGACGACCCGCCCGCCGGCGGCCTTCGTCTCGTTGATGGCGCGCGCCGTCTCCTCGGGGACGATGCAGAACTCGCTGTGCATGTCGTGGTTCTCGATCTCGTCCTCTTTCACCGGGCGGAAGGTGCCGATCCCCACGTGCAGCGTGACGAAGCACTCCCTCACGCCCATGTCCGCGATGCGCCCCAGCAGCTCCTTTGTAAAGTGCAGCCCCGCCGTGGGCGCGGCCGCGCTGCCCAGCTCGCGCGAATATACGGTCTGATAGCGCTCGGAGTCCTGGAGTTCCTCCTTGATGTAAGGCGGCAGCGGCATCTTGCCCAGCCGCTCCAGCACCTCCAG
>DVOV01000012.1 GCA_018713375.1 Candidatus Scatomorpha stercorigallinarum
AACTTCATCGCCCAGCTCAAGAGCGACGACATCCTCGACCGCAAGCAGGAGATCCTCGACGCCCAGCTCCACCTCACCGGCGGCGCCACCTGCTGAAACAGAAGACATAAACCCAGCGCCGGCGCGGGCAAAGCCGCGCCGGCGCTTTTCTCGATCAATTGGAGTCTGATATGAAAAAATACACGATTTTCCTCCTCGCCTTTGCGCTCCTCCTCGCCCTCGCGGCCTGCGGAGCCGCCCCCGAGAGTCCCGGCAGCGCCGAAGGGGAATACAGCTTCACGGACGACCTCGGCCGCACGGTAACACTTGACCGGCCGGAGCGCGTGGCGGCCCTCATCGGCTCATACGCCGACGTCTGGTGCCTCGCAGGCGGGCGCGATACGCTCGCCGCCGCCGCGAACGACGCCTGGACCAGCTTCGACCTGGGCCTGGACGGCTCCGTCGCCGACCTGGGCGCTATAAAAGAGCCCTCGCTGGAGGCGCTGCTCGCCGCGGAGCCGGACTTCGTCCTCGCCAGCTGCAACACCGCCGCCGACCTGGAGCTGATGGACGTGCTGGAGTCCGCCGGCATCCCCACCGCCTACTTCGACGTGCAGGGCTTTGACGACTACCTGCGCATGCTGGACATCTGCACTACGCTCACCGGTGCGCGGGAGAATTACCAGGCCTACGGCCTCGACGTGCAGTCCGAAATAGCGTCCGCCGTCGCGCGAGCGGACGGCAGCGCGCCCACCGTGCTCGTACTGCGCGCCACCGGCGTCAGCTGCAAGGTGAAGGGCAGCGAGGACAACGTCCTCGGCGAGATGCTCGCCGCGCTCGGCTGCGTGAACGTCGCCGACTCGGACAGCTCGCTGCTGGAGGATCTGAGCCTCGAGGCCATAATAAAGGCTGAGCCGGACTATATTTTCGCCGTGCTTCAGGGCTCGGATCCGACGGACGCCATGGCCACGCTTGAACAGACGCTGCTCACGAATCCGGGCTGGGGCGAGCTGCAGGCAGTGCGCGAGGGTCGGTTTTACACCCTTGAGCACGAGCTCTACAACCTGAAGCCCAACGCCCGCTGGGGGGAGGCATATGAAAAGCTTGCGGACATCCTCTACCCGCAAAAATAAAAAAATGTGGCGGCTTTTCGCTGCGCTTTCGCTCGCGGCCGCGCTCGCGGCTGTGCTCAGCCTGGCCCTGGGGCCGGTGTCCGTCGCCCCCTGGCAGGTGGTAGCCGCCCTCTTCGGCGGGAACGACGGCTCCGCCGAGGCGCGGATCGTGCTGTACGCCCGGCTGCCGCGCATCTGCGGCTGCATCCTCGCCGGCGCGGCCCTCGCCGTGAGCGGCGCGCTGACGCAGAGCGTGCTGGCCAACCCCCTGGCCGCGCCCAGCACCATCGGCGTAAACTCCGGCGCGGGGCTGGCGGCGGCGCTCTGCTGCGCCGTGGCGCCCGGTTCGCTGGCGCTGGTGCCCGTGGCGGCTTTCACCGGCGCCATGGCCGCCGCGCTGCTCGTGCTGTTCATAGCCGAGCGCACCGGCGCGGCGAAAATAACCCTCGTCCTCGCCGGCGTGGCCATCTCCAACATCCTCTCCGCGGGGGTGGACGCCATCGTCACCTTCGCGCCGGACGCCCTCAACGCCTATTCGGACTTCCGCATCGGCTCACTCGCCAATCTGACGCTTGAGCGGCTCGCGGCACCCGCCGCTGTCACCGTCCTGGCGCTCATCGCGGCCTTTTCCCTGACGAACGAGCTCGACGTGCTGACGCTCGGCAGTGAAACGGCGCGCAGCCTCGGCATGAACGCGGGCCGCATGCGCGTCGTGTTGCTGGCCGTCTCGGCGGCGCTGGCGGGCGCGGCGGTGAGCTTTTCCGGCCTGCTGGGCTTTATCGGCCTGGTGGCGCCGCATATGCTGCGCCGCTTCACGGGCGACGAATCGCGCTATCTGCTGCCGGCCTGCGCGCTGGGCGGCGCGGCACTGCTGCTCGTGTGCGACACGGCCTCACGGCTGCTCTTCGCGCCCTACCAGCTGCCCGTGGGCATCATGCTCTCGCTCATCGGCGGGCCGTTTTTCATCTGGCTGCTGCTGAAGCAGAGGAAGGGGCGCATCGTATGATAGAGCTTCGTTCCCTGCGCAGCGGCTACGGCGGGCGGGAGGTGCTGCACGGCGTCAGCCTCCGCTTCCGCCCGGGCGAGGTGCTGGCAATCGCCGGGCCCAACGGCTGCGGCAAGAGCACGCTGCTGCGCGCCGCCGCCGGCATCGGCGAGGTCATGGGCGGCGAGGTGCTGCTGGACGGCGCGCCCACGGCCTCGCTCAGCGCAAGGCAGATCGCCCAGAAATGCGCCTATATGCCCCAGGACAGGCCCGCGCCGAGCATAAGCGTCCGGCGCATGGCGCTGCACGGGCGCTTCCCATACCTCTCCTATCCACGGCGCTACCGCCCGGAGGACTACGCCGCCGTGGAGCGCGCGCTTGAGCGCGCCGGCGCGCTGGACATCGCCGACGTGCCCATACCGGAGCTCTCCGGCGGCCAGCGCCAGCGCTCGTACCTGGCCATGGCCCTCGCCCAGGAGGCGGACACGCTGCTGATGGACGAGCCCACGGCCTTCCTCGACATCTCCCACCAGCTCGCGCTGATGGACACGGCCGCCTCCCTCGCGCGCGAGGGGCGCGCGGTGGTGATGGTGCTGCACGACCTGCCCCTGGCCCTGCGCCGGGCGGACCGCCTGGCCGTGCTCAGCGCCGGCGAGCTGCTCGCCGAGGGCACGCCGGAGGAGATATGCGCCCTCGGCGTCATCGACCGGGCGTTCAACGTCCGCCTCCGCCGGGCGGAGACCCCGGACGGCCCACAATACTACTTCGCCTGAACGGCCGCGCGCCCTCGCCGCCCGGCCGCCGGCCCGGTAAAGGAGTATCACATGCCACTATTCCCCATTTTCATCGACCTCAAGGGCCGCAGGGCCCTCATCGTCGGCGGCGGGCGCGTCGCCCTGCGCAAGGCCGAGCGCCTCATGCCCTACGGCGCGGACATCTGCGCCGTCGCGCCGGAGTTTGAGGACGCCTTCCGTTCCCTTCCCGGCGTCACGCTGCTCGAGCGCCGCTTCGAGCCCGGCGACATCGAGGGCGCGGCCCTCGTTATCGCCGCCACGGACGACGGCGAGCTCAACGCCGCCGTCAGCGAGCTCTGCCGCTGGGAGAACATCCCCGTGAACGTGGTGGACGACCTGGAAAAGTGTTCCTTCGTGTTTCCCGCGCTCGTGCAGCGCGGCGAGCTCTCCGTGGGCATCAGCACGGGCGGGGCCAGCCCCAGCGCCGCGCAGTACATACGCCGCGGCGTGGAGCAGCTGGTGCCGGAGGGCTTTGAGGGCATACTGGACTTCCTCTCCGCCCACCGCGCGGAAGTCAAGGCCGCCCTGCCCCCCGAACGGCGCGCCGCCGCCTTCGCCGCGCTCTTCGAGCGCTGCCTGGAGCGCGGCAGGCCGCTGAGCGAGGCGGAGTTTGCCGCGTTCCTGGGAGGCGATGGGCAATGAGCGGGCGCGTCTACATCGTCGGCGGCGGCTGCGGCGGCGCGGGGCTGCTCACGCTGCGCGCGCGGGAGCTCATCGCCCGCTGCGGCGCGCTGGTCTATGACGACCTCATCCACCCGGACATCCTCGCCCTGGCGCCGCGGGAGGCGCGGCTCGTCTACATGGGCAAGCGCGCCGGGCACAGCTCGGCCCGCCAGGAGGACATCTGCGCCGCGCTCGTCGCCCTGGCGCGCGAGGGGCTCTCCGTCGTGCGGCTGAAGGGCGGGGACCCCTTCGTCTTTGGCCGCGGCGGCGAGGAGCTCCTCGCCCTGCGGGAGGCGGGCATCCCCTGCGCTGAGGTGCCGGGCATCAGCTCCGCCCTCGCCGTGCCGGCGGAGGCCGGCATACCGCTGACGCACCGCGCGCTCAGCCGCGGCTTCCACGTCGTCACCGCCCACACGGCGGACACGGCGGACGGCCTGCCGGAATATTTCTCCCGCCTCGCCTCCCTGCCGGGCACGCTGGTGATACTGATGGGCCTCGCGCGGCTGGGGCGCATCGCCGAGCGGCTGATGGAGTCCGGCGCCGCGCCGGACACGCCGGCGGCCGTGCTCTCCGGCGGCAACTCCCGCTGCCCCGCCGCCGTGCGCGGCCCGCTGGGGGACATCGCAGAGCGCGCCGCCGCGGCACAGGTGGAGGCCCCGGCGGTGATCGTCGTCGGGCAGGCCGCCGCGCTCCAACTGACGGCCAGTCTGCCGCTGAGCGGCGTGCGCGTGGGCCTCACGGGCACGGAGAGCTTCCAGGGCCGCCTGCGGCCGCTGCTGGAGGCCGAGGGCGCGGAGGTCTTTGCCGCCGCGCGCAGCGAGACCGTCCCGCTTGAGAGCGGCTTTGACCCCGCCGCCCTGGACGGAGGCAGCTGGGCCGTGCTCACCAGCGCCAACGGCGTGGACGCGCTCTTTGCCCTGCTCGCGGCGCGGAGGCACGACCTGCGCCGCCTGCGCTGCCGCTTTGCCGCCATCGGCCCCGCCACCGCGGAGCGCCTGGCCGCCCACGGCGTCTACGCCGACCTGATACCGCCCTCGCCAACCACCGCCGCCCTGGCCCGGGCCCTGCTCGAGCGCGGCGAGGCCGGCGCGCGCGTATACCTCCTGCGCTCCCGGCGCGGCGCGCCGGAGCTTTCCAGCGCGCTCGCGGAGCGTTTCGACGTGCATGACGCGGCGCTCTACACCACGCGGCCCGACGGGCGCATCACCGCCGCGGCGGAGGCGTACACCGCCCTCGCCGGCTATCTGGTGTTCCCCAGCGGCGGCGCGGCCGAGGACTTTTTCGCCTCCGGCGGCAGGATAGGCGAGCGCACCGTGCCCGTGGCCATCGGCCCCGTGGCCGCACGCCGGCTGGCCGAGCTCGGCGTGGATGGCGTCCTCACCGCCCGGCACATCGGCCGCGAGGGCATCGTAGAGGAGATACTGGCCGCGGAGGCGGGCGGGATGCAGGGACGATAGGTCCCTGCGACCCAATACTGAGAGATTTCTTTTTGTCTTGTCAAAAAGAAACCCCTCAGACTCCAAAGAGAAAAGCGCTCCGGCAGTAGTCGGAGCGTTTTTGCGTGCTTTTACAGGTTTTCAGTTGTCAAAAGTGGTCATCCCGTCGGTGAATGAGTTTATTGCATCGCCGACCGTGCGTTGCTTCGCTTCGCTCGCGGCACTACCAATCATCAACATGTCAGCGGCGCGAGCGTAAGCGAAGCCAACCGCGGTCGGCGGCGGGCAAAGCAATCCGGCACCGGGATGACCACCCAAAAGTCAGTCACCACCCGGACTAACAAGCAGATTTTACGTATCGACAAGCACCAAAGCGGTTTTCTCTTTGGAGTCTGAGGGGTTTCTTTTTGACAAGACAAAAAGAAACCCCTCAGTATTGGGTCGCAGGGGCCTTCGCCCCTGCATCCCGCCCGCCGCCGCTTGCGGCGGCAACCGCCTCCTTACCGCAGCCTGGTCAGCCTTTCTGGCCGCGGGACTGCCTTACCATGTCCTCCACGACGATGTCGTAGATCTCGCCGAGGGAGGCGCAGTATTCGAGCACCTGCCAGGGCTCGTTGGTGTGGAAGTGTATCTTCATGACCTCCTCGTCGCCGACGGCGATGAGGCAGTCGCCCGCGAAGCGCTCGCGGAACTCATCGGCGAGGTCGTCCTCGTCGATGGGGCAGCCCTCTATCAAAAGCTGGGTGTCGTAGCGGAATCCCTCCATTTTCTGTCTTCCTTTCAGGTGAAATCGCGCTTCATCTCGCGCATGTAGAGCGACTTATCGTCCACCGCGCGCATGGTGGCGAGGATGCCGTCCAGATGGTCGTATTCGTGCTGCAAAAGCTCCGAATAGTCGCCCTCCAGCTCCATGTGCTGGGGCCGGAAGTGCTCGTCCAGGTATTCTATCACCGCGCGGCGGTGGCGGCGCACGCGCACGATGAGCCCCGGGAAGGACATGCAGTCGTCCAGCAGCTCATAGGTCTCCCCGTCCGGGAAAGTGAGCACGGGGTTCACGAACACGTACGGCCGGTCCGTCAGCATGTAGATGAGGCGCTTTTTGACGCCGATCTGCGGCGCGGCCACCGCCCGCCCCGCGCCGTGAGCAGCGCGGTAGTCGAGCAGCGTGTCGTGCAGGTCCTCTATCCAGCCCGGCAGCAGCGGGGCGTCCTCCGCCGTCACCTCATCGCATATCTCATACAGGCGTTCGTCGCCCAGCAGCAGTATCTCGCGGACCATATATCTACCTCCTGGCTTTTTCCCGATTATAGCACCATCCACCGCGCCCCGCAACAGGAGAAGGCCCCGTCAGGGGCCTTCTTCAGCGGTCAGTTCCAATATCTCCTTCAGGCGCAGCATCATGCCGTTGGCGGCGGAGCCGGCGGCGTCGAGGTCGTATTTATAGTCGCGGCCCTGCGGCTGCGTGAACTCCGCGCGCACGCCGTCCTCCAACTGGGTAAAAGTAAGGACCGAGCCGTCGCCAAAGTCGAGGCGGATGGCCTGCGCGCCCTCCTCCGGGCCGCCGAAGGAGACGAAATACTCGCAGTCCGTGATGTAGAGCAGCAGCCGGTTGAGGTCGTCCAGCCGCGGCTCGCTCGTCTCGCCGGCCGGGCCGGTGGCGGTGACGCCCTCGAGCACGGAGTCGCCGATGCTGTCCGCCAGCTCGCGGCGGAAGTCCTTCTGCCCGCCCATCCAGCGCACGCCCCAGACCATGAGGACGATGAAACCAAGGAAGAGCAGGAAGGCCGCGGCGGCCAGCACGACGAGGATGTTCCACCTGAGTTTTCTGCCCTTGCCCATTGCGAGCCCCCCTGTTGTCTTTTTTTAGTTGACTTATTATACATGGACGGCCAGTACCTGTCAAGTATGCTATTTACATCTGCGCCGGTTTTGTATATAATACTGTAGCTACATTTTCGGAAAGCGGTTGAAGATATGCAAGGTATGCTTGAATTTGAAGACTATAAAGTGAAGCTGAACGCCATCCGGCCCACGCTGGACGGCCTGGGCGGCGCGCTGAAGCTGGACGACGCCCGCGCGGAGATCGCCAAACTGGAGGCGGAGAGCAGCGAGGACGGCTTCTGGAGCGACATCGAGCGCAGCCAGAAGGTGCAAAAGCGCATGAAGCAGCTGCAGAACAAGGTGGGCGGCTATGAGAAGCTCTGCTCCAAGTGGGACGACCTGATGGCCATCTGCGAAATGGCCATCGAGGAGGGCGACGACAGCATGCTCGACGAGCTGCGCGGCGACTACGCCAAGCTGGAGGGCGACCTGGAGGCCATGCGCCTTTCCACGCTGCTCAGCGGCGAATACGACGCCAACAACGCCATCCTCACCATCCACCCCGGCGCGGGCGGCACGGAGGCGCAGGACTGGGCGCAGATGCTCTACCGCATGTACACGCGCTGGGCCGAGCGCCACGGCTACACCTACACCCTGCTCGACTGGCAGGACGGCGAGGAGGCCGGCATCAAGAGCGCCTCCATCAAGATCGAGGGCGAAAACGCCTACGGCTTCCTCAAGAGCGAGCACGGCGTGCACCGCCTGGTGCGCATCTCCCCCTTCGACGCCTCCGGCCGCCGGCAGACGAGCTTCGCCGCCGTGGAGGTGATGCCCGAGATCACGGACACGGGCGAGATCGAGCTGCGCGACGAGGATATCAAGATGGACGTGTTCCGCTCCTCCGGCGCGGGCGGGCAGAAGGTCAACAAGACCAGCTCCGCCGTGCGCCTGACGCACCTGCCCACGGGCATCGTCGTCTCCAGCCAGGTGGAGCGCAGCCACTTCCAGAACCTTGAGAACTGCAAGGAGATGCTGCGCGCCAAGCTGGCGGAGATCAAGGAGCGCGAGCACCTGGAGAAGATCAGCGACATCAAGGGCGTGCAGATGAAGATAGACTTCGGCAGCGCCATCCGCAGCTATGTGTTCATGCCCTACACGCTGGCCAAGGACGCCCGCACGGGCTTTGAAAACGGCAACATCAACGCCGTCATGGACGGCGACATCGACGGCTTTATCAACGCCTTCCTGGCCATGAAGGCCGGGAACTGAGCGCAGGTACAAGGCCAAAAAGGAGGCGGCGGCATATGAAACGGGCACTGCTGAGGGCGCTGGCGCTGCTGCTCGCGCTGGCGGCGATGTTCCTCGGCGGCAGCGTGCGCGCCATGCCGCCGATCATCGACCCCGCCACCCTGCCCACGCGCAGCCCCTCCATGTCCGCCATGCCGGCGGAGGGGGACGCCCCCTCTGCTGAGGGCGGCGTGCTGCCGGGCGCGGAGGCGCCGGCGGAGGGCTGAGCAGGAGTTTTTTAGCGCTGCCAGGAGGCAAAATGGACGAAGGAAAGATCAAGGAGGCCGCGCGCCTCTTTCTGGAAGGTATCGGCGAGGACCCCGCGCGCGAGGGCCTGCTGCAAACGCCGGAGCGCATCGCGCGCATGTGCCATGAGCTCTTCGCGGGCTATACGGCCTCGGCGGAGGAGCATCTGGCCACGCGCTTCGCCGCCCCCGGCGGCGGCATCGTGGTGGAGCGGGACATCCGCTTTTACAGCGTCTGCGAGCACCACCTGCTGCCCTTTTTCGGGCGGGCGGCCATCGCCTATCTCCCGCAGGGTGAGGTCGTGGGGCTGAGCAAGCTGGCCCGCACGGTGGAGGTGTTCGCCCGCCGGCTGCAGCTGCAGGAGCGGCTCACCGCCCAGGTTGCGGACGCGGTGGCGCAGTCCATCTCGCCCCGCGGCGTGCTGGTGGTGACGGAGGCGGAGCACCTGTGCATGACCATGCGCGGCGTGGCCAAGCCCGGCTCCACCACGCTCAGCGTGGCCGCCCGCGGCGAATTCGAGACGGACGGCGCGCTGCGCGCGGACGCCCTGCGGCTGCTGGGGCTGTGAGATGAAGATAGGCGAACGCGAATTTGACACCGGCAGCGGCTGCTATGTGATGGGTATACTGAACGTGACGCCCGACTCGTTTTCCGACGGCGGGCGTCACGCCTCTTTGGGCGCCGCCGTGGGGCACGCCCTGCGCATGCTCGGCGAGGGGGCGGACATCATCGACATCGGCGGCGAGTCCACGCGCCCGGGCTACGCGCCCGTGGACGCCGCGGAGGAGATACGCCGCGTCGTGCCGGTGGTGGAGGCGCTCCGCGCCGTGTCTGGCGCGCCCATATCCGTGGACACCACCAAGGCCGCGGTGGCGGAGGCCGCCCTCGCCGCCGGGGCGGATATGATAAACGACGTGAGCGCCCTGCGCGCAGATCCCCGGATGGCCGCCGTTATCGCCGCGCACGGCGCGGCCTGCTGCCTGATGCACAGCGAGAGCGCGCCGGAGGGCGGGGGCTTCATGCCGGCGATGAAAGAGTCGCTGCTGCGCAGCGTGGACGCCGCGCTCACAGCGGGCGTGCGCCCGGACGGGATCGTGCTCGACCCCGGCGTGGGCTTCGCCAAAAACGACGCGCAGAACCTCGCCGCCGTCGGCCGGCTGGGCGAGCTGCGCGCGCTGGGCTATCCCGTGCTGCTGGGCGTCTCGCGCAAGTCCGTCATCGGGCGCACGCTGGGCCTGCCGGTGGACGGGCGGCTGGAGGGCACGATAGCCCTCAACGTCGCCGGGGCGCTGCGCGGGGCCAGCTTTTTCCGCGTACACGACGTAAAGGAGAACGCGCGCGCGCTGCGCATGGCGCGCGCCGTCATGATGGAGGGCAGGCAGGATGGATGAGATACGTATACGCGACCTCACGGTGTTCGCCAGGCACGGCGTGCTGCCGGAGGAGACGGCGCTGGGGCAGAAATTCCTGCTCTCCATGACGCTGCGGCGGCCGCTGCGCCGCGCGGCGCTGACGGGCGAACTGTCCCTTTCGGTAAACTACGCCGAGGCCTGCGCCTTCGCCACGCAGTTCATGCAGGAGCACACCTACGCGCTCATCGAGTCCGCCGCGGAGGCTCTGGCCGCCGCGCTGCTGGAACGCTATGACATCTGCTCCGTGGCCGTGGAGCTGAAAAAGCCCTGGGCGCCCATCGGCCTGCCGCTGGAGGGCGTCTCCGTGTACATCGAGCGCTCGTGGCACACGGCCTATATCGCCCTCGGCTCCAACCTCGGGGACCGGGAGGGCTATCTGCGCTCGGCGGTGGAGGCCCTGCGCACGGCGGAGGGCTGCCGCGTGCAGCGCGTGTCCTCCTTTATCGTCACGCCCCCCTACGGCGGCGTGGAACAGGGGGATTTCCTCAACGGCTGCCTGGAGCTGCGCACGCGCCTGGAGCCCATGGAGCTGCTGGAGCTGCTGCACGGCATCGAATCCGCCGCCGGCCGCGAGCGGCTCGTCCACTGGGGCCCGCGCACGCTCGACCTCGACATCCTCTTCTACGACGGCCTTGTGCTGGACAGCAGCGAGCTCACCATCCCCCACCCGGACATGGCCAATCGGGCCTTCGTCCTCGTCCCATTGAGCGAGCTCGTGCCCCAGCTCCGCCACCCCCTGACCAAAAAGACCGTCCGGCAGATGCTGGACGAGCTGAAATAAAAAACAGCCGCGCCCGGGCGCGGCTGATTTTTATAAAACGACGGTATTGAAGAAAAATTGATATCATTTTTCCCGGGGCTCCGCCTCGGAAAAAATACTTTACGCGCAGTGAACGTGCGCCCGCCAGTCCGCAGACTGGCGGGCGTGCGCTGAACGGAGCGCCTGCCATCGCGCGGCCGGAGGCCGCGCGGGGCATTTGGCATGGAATGCCGCCGGCTTTGCCGGCGGCATTCCAGCCAGCTCACCCTATTGTGCCGCTGGCCGTTATGTACTCCAGCTCCTCGCCGCCGTAGCTGCCCTGGAAGTGCCAGCTGAGCTCCGCCTGCGCGGGCAGGATGGAGCCGTCGATGACGGCCTCCAGCGTCCCCAGGACGCTCGTGCCCTGGCCGGGGCCGGCGAAGTCCACCGCCTCGGTGTCGAACTCAAAGGTCTCGCCGCCGAGCGTGAGCGCGGCGCCCTTCCAGATCTCGCGCGTCTGCAAACTGTAGCTCTCCGCGCTGAGCGTGAGCGAAAGGCGCGTCTCCGCTCCCGAGCCGCTCAGCGACCAGTCCGCGACGATCTCCAGGCCCGTGCCGGTGTCCGAGCGGAAGCTGCCGCTGCGCGCCGGCTCCGGCGTGGGCTCCGCGCTGGGCTCGGGGCTCGGCGTGGGGCTGGGCGTGGGTTCCGGCGTGGGGGTCGGCTCCGGGGCCGGTGTGGGCGTGGCCTCCTCGGTGGGCGTGGGCGTGGGCGCGGGCTCTGTGCTCTCCTGCGCCGGGGGCGTGGGCGTCTCCTCCGCCTCGCCGCCGCCCTGGCGTATCACCACCACGAGGGCGATGACGATCATTATCAGTATCAGCAGGGCGACGATCGCGCCCGCCGGGTTTCTCTTTCTTCCGTTAGATGCCATATACCTCACCTCAAATTCGGCGTTATGCCGCCATTATACTATATATGACGCGCGGAAGCGGCAAAAAGTTTCTCCCCGCGCGCGGGATTTTTCGCCCGGCGGAAAACGGGGATATAGAGCAGCGCCACCAGCAGCGCGGCCAGCGCGCCCAGCGCCAGGACGTAAACGTACCAGTGCCAGGGCTCCGTCAGGCGGATGAAGTCCACCGGCGGGGCGAAGGTGTAGAGGAAGTTCGTCGTGTACTCCACGCTCAGCAGCTCGCCGGCGCTGTACACCGGCACGGCGAAGGCGCTGTTGAGGTAAAAGGAAACGAAGCCCGCGGCCACGACGATGGCCATGGTGCGCAGGTAGTGCCGCGGCCGCAGCTCCACCTCCCGCGAGAGGGGGATGTAGAGCCCCAGTACCACCAGCATCGTGTGGTAGAGGAAATACTGGTACGTCAGCGGGCGCAGAAAGGCCTCGGCGAAGTCCGCGCTGCTGCCGAAGGTGGTGGCGATTACAATGGCCATCAGCGCGCCGATCAGGCAGCTGGGGTACATGAAGGCCAGCACCGCCGTGCGCGCCGGGCCGTCCTTGGCGTACCGCGCGTAGAAGATGAGCGCGATCTGCGCCGAGCATAGGTGGAATGGCAGGTGGGCGAGCTCCAGGTAGGGATAAAACCGGCTGCCGTCCGCCGAGGGGACGAGCTCGATCACGCTGAGGATCTTCACGACCTCAGATACCACGCAGCCGGCGCAGGCCCAGCCCAGCACGCGCCGCAGCGGCGGCTTATGGCGGCGGAGATACGCCGCCGCCAGCGCTGCAAGCAGCGCGCAGATGCCGAGCCATATGAAGTGATACACACCGAACATGCCGATCCGCCTCCCGCCATATCACGACCTGATTCTACACAAGCCGCCGCCGGATGTCAACGCCCGCGCGGCAAACAGCCGTTGCAAAGCCGCCGCGGACAGCTTATAATCAGGGCGTACGCATGTGAAAACACTCGGCTTTTTTGAAAGGAGCTTTTCATGAGGGCGATCATCATCGGCGCGGGGGCCTCCGGCATGGCTGCGGCGCTCACCGCCGCCAGGCGCGGCCACATGGTCACGCTGCTCGAGCGCCAGGCGCGCGCCGGGCGCAAGCTGATGGCCACCGGCAACGGCCGCTGCAACCTGACCAACACCAACGCCTCCCCCGAGCACTACCACGGCACGGACGTGTCCTTCATGCGCCGGGCGATGGAGGCGCTGCCGCCGCAGGAGGCGCTGAAGTTCTTCCGCGGCATCGGCCTGCTCACCGTGGAGGAGAGCGGCGGGCGCGTCTATCCCCTCTCCAACAGCGCCAACAGCGTGGTGGACGTGCTGCGCTTCGCGCTGGAGGCCGCCGGCGTACAGCTTATTGCCGGCGACCGCGCGCGGGAGATATATAGGGACGGGGACGGCTTCACCGTGGCCACCGAGAGCGGCGCGCGGCACCGGGCGGACGCCGTGGTCGTCGCCTGCGGCGGCCTCGCCGGTGAAAAGCTCGGCGGCGGGCGCGACGGGTATGAGCTTTTGAAGTCCCTCGGGCACACGCGCACGGCCCTGCGCCCCGCGCTGGTGCAGATAACCACCGCGCCGGAGTACCCGCGCGCGCTCAAGGGCATCAAGGCCGACTGCCGGCTGACGCTGCGCGCCGCCGGCCGCGTGCTGGACACGGCGGAGGGCGAGGTGCTGTTCACGGAGACGGGCGTCTCCGGCCCGGCGGCCTTCGACCTTTCGCGCTCCGTCTCCGCCGCCGGGGACGAGCCGATGGAATTGCAGCTGGACCTGCTGCGCGGCTACCCCCTGGCCGCCGTGCTGGGGCATTTGCAGTCCCGCCGCGAGGCCGCGCCGGACATCCCCGCCGCGGAGCTCTTCACGGGCGCGCTGCACAACCGCCTGGGGCGCATGGTGGTGAGATACGCCGCGCTCGAGCCCGCGAAGCCCCTCGCCTCCCTGGCGGACGCCGAGCTCAGCCGCGCCGCGGCCAGCGCCAAGTGCTTCGTGCTGCCCGTGCGCGGCACGGAGGGCTTCGCCAACGCGCAGGTCACCGCCGGCGGCATCAAAACGGCGGAATTCGACCCCAAGACGCTGGAGAGCCGCCTGGTCCCCGGCCTTTTCGCCTGCGGCGAGGTGCTGGACATAGATGGCGACTGCGGCGGCTATAACCTCCAGTGGGCCTGGGCCAGCGGCTGCCTGGCCGGGAGGCTGGGCTCATGAGGGCCGTCGGCGGCCTCACGCTGCCGCCCGGCGGCGACGAGCGGCGGCTCTACGCGCTGGCGGCGGCGAAGCTGGGCGTCCGCCCCGCGGCGATAGAGGAGCTCACGATCACGAGGAAAAGCCTCGACGCCCGGCGCAAAGGCGCCGTCCACTGGGTCTACTCCGTGTCCGTGAGGCTGCGCGGCGAGCCGGACGAGCCGCCGGAGGAGTACGCCATCCCCCGCCTTGAGCGCCGCGGCGCGCCGCCCGTGGTGGCGGGCTTCGGCCCGGCGGGGATGTTCTGCGCCCTCGCCCTCGCCCGCGCGGGGCTGCGCCCCGTCGTCCTTGAGCGCGGGCTGGACGTGGACGCGCGCGCGGCCAAAGTGGCCGCCTTCCGCGCCGGCGGCGCGCTCGACCCCGAGTGCAACGTGCAGTTCGGCGAGGGCGGCGCGGGCACCTTCTCCGACGGCAAGCTGAACACGGGCACGCACGATAAGCGCATCGGTTTCGTACTGCGCGAATTCGCCGCCCACGGCGCTCCGGGCTCCGTGGTCTATGACGCCAAGCCCCACGTGGGCACGGACGTGCTCGCGCGCGTGGTGAAGAACATCCGGCAGGAGATCGTCTCCCTCGGCGGGGAGGTGCGCTTCGGCTCGCGCCTTGTGGGCCTTGAGCTGGACGAATTGGGCGCGGTGCGCGGCGCGCGCGTGCGCTCCGGCGGCACGGAATACGCCGAGAGCTGCTCCACGCTCGTCCTGGCCACGGGCCACAGCGCGCGGGACACGTTCTACATGCTGCACGCGCTGGGCGTGCCGATGGAGGCCAAGGCCTTCTCCATGGGCGCGCGCATCGAACACGCGCAGCGCGAGCTCGACCTCGCCCAATACGGCGCGCCGCGCGGCAAAACGCTGCCCGCGGCGGACTATTCGCTGAGCGCCCGCCTGGCGGACGGCCGCGGGGCTTACACCTTCTGCATGTGCCCGGGCGGGGAGGTCATCGCCGCTGCCAGCGAGCGCGGGGGCGTGGTGACGAACGGCATGAGCTACTCGGGCCGGGCGATGCCCAACGCCAACAGCGCGCTGCTGGTCTCCGTGCGCCCGCAGGACTTCCCCTGTCCCGGCGCGCTGGGCGGCGTCGAGTGGCAGCGCGAAGTGGAGCGCCGGGCCTTTGAATACGCCGGCGGGGGCTACCGCGCGCCGGCCCAGCTGGCGGGCGACTTCCTCGCCGGCCGCGCGAGCGCGGGCCCGGGGCGCGTCCTGCCGAGCTACCGGCCGGGCGTATACTGGGGCGACCTGCGCCGGGTGCTGCCGGAGTGCGTCGCCGCCGGGCTGGCGGAGGCCCTGCCGCTGCTGGGCGGCAAGCTGAAGCTCTTCAACGACCCGGAGGCCGTGCTCACGGGCCCGGAGACGCGCTCATCGAGCCCCGTGCGCCTGCCGCGCGGCGAAACGCGCGAGAGCGCCCTGCGCGGCCTCTACCCCTGCGGCGAGGGCGCCGGCTGGGCCGGCGGCATCGTCAGCGCCGCCGTGGACGGCCTGCGCGTGGCGGAGTCGGTGATGGAAAGGAGCGGCCATGCCGGGATTTGAGATAGACGCATACGACCTGGGATGGATACTCGGCACGCCCGACGAGCCGGACGACCGCTGCCTGCACGGCCACGCCGTGGCCGTCATCGGCGGCGAGCGCCTTGAGTACGACTGCACAGTGAGCGCGACGGCGCTGATGCTGCTGAAGAGCCTGACAGAGGACCACATCGCCGGCGAGGGCGAGCAGATGCTGCCCTGCTGCGGCCATTTCCTCGTCGCGGACGAGGGCTGCGAGAACGTATACATAAGCGGCTGCGGTAACGGCGTGGACTGGACGGTGCGGCACGAAAACGGCGCGGTGCGGCTTATCACGCCCACGGGCCATGAAGTCGTATTGCCGCTCGCCGAATACAGCGCGGCAGTCTGCCGCTTTGCGGACAAGGTCGCGGCCTATTACGCCGCCTGCTCGCCGAAAACGGAGCCCACAGACGATTTCGACCGCCGCGGCTGGCTCGCCTTCCGCCGCGAGTGGTCCCGCCGCCGCCAGGCTGCGCCTGGAGGCAGTGGGCTGTGCCCTGCTCTACGGTGAGGTTTGCGGAAACCTATAGCAGAAAACCCGAGGAGCTCTCGCTCCTCGGGTTTTGTTCTGCGCGACGTGCGCTGTGCGTCGCGCAACTACCGCCGGACGCGCTGTTCCTTGGCTCCCCTTTTAAGGGGAGCTGCCGGCGAAGCCGGCTGAGGGGTTGTGGGACTTTACGCATCTTACCGAAGGAGCGCATACCTATACCACCCCTCCGGCCGCGCTTGCGCGCGGCCACCTCCCCTTAAAAGGGGAGGCTTGGGGCTGCGGCGGGCGAGCAAACATTTGTGGCCTAAAAGCATGGCGGCTGCCGAAGTTTTGGGGCGCACTGAAAGATAGGGCTGGATTTTCCCTGCCGGTAGGTGTAATATATGTGCGTTGACATTTTCCCGGGAGGACCGTCAGATGGCGCTCTATGACAATGAAGGATTCTTCGGCAACTACGCGCAGATGGCCCGCTCGCGCGGCGGGCTGGAGGCCGCCGGTGAGTGGCCGCAGTTTTCCGCCCTGCTGCCGCAGGACATGTCGGGCCTGGACGTGCTCGACCTGGGCTGCGGCTACGGCTGGCACTGCCGCTATGCCGCCCAGCGCGGCGCGCGCTCCGTGCTGGGCATCGACCCCAGCGCGCGGATGCTCGCGCGGGCCGCGGAGCTGGGCGGCGAGGGCGTTGAATACCGCCTGTGCGGCGTGGAGGAGTTCGCCTGGCCGGCGGCGCGCTTCGACCTCGTCATCTCCAACCTGGCGCTGCACTATGTGGAGGACCTGGACGCCGTTTTCCGCGGCGTATACCGCGCGCTGCGCCCCGGCGGCGTGTTCGCGCTGAACATCGAGCACCCCAGCTTCACCGCCGGCGTGCACGAGGACTGGTACCGCGACGCGCAGGGGAACATCCTCCACTGGCCGCTGGACGGCTATTTCATCCCCGGCGCGCGCAGCACGCTGTTCGCCGGCTGCGAGGTGACGAAATACCACCACACGCTCGCGCAGATACTGGGCGGGCTGCTCGCCGCGGGCTTTGCCCTGGCGGCGGTGGACGAGGCGCGGCCCGGCGAAGAGCTGCTGCGGCAGTCGCCGGAGATGCGCGACGAGCTGCGGCGGCCGATGATGCTGCTGGTGCGCGCGGAAAAACGAAAGGACGGGCAGAAGGCATGAAGATAGCCGTGATAACGGGCGCGTCCTCGGGCATGGGGCTCGAGTTCGCCAAAGCCATAGACCGCGAGGAGCAGCTGGACGAGCTCTGGCTGATCGCCCGCCGCGAGGAGCGGCTGCAGCAGCTCGCAAAGTCGCTGCGCAACAAATGCCGCGTGCTGCCGCTCGACCTCTCGCAGCCGGAGAGCTTCGAGCGCTACGCCGCCGCGCTGAAGGAGGCGCAGCCCGTGGTGAGCACGCTCTGCAACGTGGCCGGTTTCGGCCGCTTCGCCCTCTTTGAGGAGACGGAGCTCTCCGCCAACCTGGGCATGGTGGACGTGAACGTGAAGGCCCTGACGGCCGTCACGCAGCTCACGCTGCCCTATATGAAGCGCGGCTCGCGCGTAATCAACCTCGACTCCCTCTCCGCCTTCCAGCCGGTGCCCTACGAGTGCGTCTACGGCGCCACCAAGGCCTATGTGCTCTCCTTCTCCCGCGCGCTGAACGTGGAGCTGGAGCCGCGCGGCATCCGCGTGATGGCCGTCTCCCCCGGCTGGGTGCAGACGGAGTTTTTCGACCACGCCGTGAGCGACAACAGCGCCGTCACCTACTACGACAAGGTGTGGCAGCCGGAACAGGTGGTGGAGCGCGCCCTGCGGGACTATAAGAAGGGGCGCGACGTCTCCGTCCTTGGCGCGGGCGTGCGCCGCCAGGTCTTCCTTGTCAAGCACCTGCCGCATAAGCTGGTGATGAAGGTCTGGATGAAGCAGCAGGGCCACGCCAAGCGGCCGCCGGTCGATTAAAAGGTATATTATTTTTGCGCGCTTGCGCGCGGAAAGCGAGGCATATATGAACATACTCTTTGAGCGATTCACCCTCCCCGATGAGCTGCGCGAGGTCATCTACAACAGCCCCAGCGTCATCATCCCCACCAGCAAGGAGGTGCTCTTTGAGCTCATCTTCGGCAACGAGCACACGGATAAGATAGAGGTCACCTACGACGTGCAGGGCCGCAGCATCAAGGAAGCGGAGGTCGTGCGCTGCAAAAACGGCGCCGCCGTCAACTTCCCGGAGGACTATATGCGCCGGCGCGACCCGGACTGCATGCGCATCGGCGACGACCTGCCCACCGACAAGCCCCGCTTTGAGGAGGTCTACGGCTACGAATTTTCCGACCTGCGCCGTGTCACGCTCGACTGGCTGACGCGCCAGGAGCTGGTGCTGGTGCCCTTCAAGTCCGGCGGCTATGACTACGGCTACGACTCCGTGCTCATCTGCCCGCGCAACGCGGCCTTCTTCGCCTTTGCCATGAGCCAGCTGCAGGCCTTTGTGGACATCCGCCAGGTGCAGCACTTCACGCCGCGGGCGGTCGTCTATGTGGCCCCGCCCTTCCGCCACACGCGCTTCGGCGGCAAGCAGGTGGTCGTCCACTGCCGCAGCGAGGAGCTGCACGAGGTGTTCTCCTACAACCTCTACCCCGGCCCCTCCGCCAAGAAGGGCATTTACAGCGTGCTGCTGGACATCGGCGAGCGCGAGGGCTGGGTGACGGCTCACGCCTCCGCCGCGCGCATCATCACGCCCTATGAGAACGAGATGGTGATGATGCACGAGGGCGCCTCCGGCGGCGGCAAGAGCGAGCTGCTGCAGGACGTGATGCGCGCTTCCGACGGCCGCGTGCTGCTGGGCGTGGAGCTGAGCACGGGCGAGGAGCGCTACATCAGCATGAGCGACACCTGTACCATCGAGCCGGTGGCCGACGACATGGCCATGTGCCCGCCCTCCATCCAGCAGGGCAACGGCAAGCTCTGCATCACGGACGGCGAGGACGGCTGGTTCGTGCGCGTGGACGGCATCAAGGAATACGGCTGCGACCCGATGTATGAAAAGATCGCCATCCAGTCCAAAGAGCCGCTGATGTTCCTCAATCTGCAGGCCGTGCCGCGCGCCACCTGCCTGCCCTGGGAGCACATCCCGGACTCCAACGGCCAGCCCTGCCCCAACCCGCGCATCATCGTCCCCCGGCGGATGATCAGCAACGTGGTCAACGAGCCGGTGGCCGTGGACGTGCGCTCCTTCGGCGTGCGTATGCCGCCGGCCACCGCCGAGCGGCCCACTTACGGCATCATGGGCCTGATGCACATCGTGCCCCCGGCCCTGGCCTGGCTGTGGCGCCTGGTGGCCCCGCGCGGCTTCAAGAACCCCAGCGTCACCGGCGGCACGCCGCTGGCCAGCGAGGGCGTGGGCTCCTACTGGCCCTTCGCCACCGGCAAGCGCGTCACGCAGGCCAACCTGCTGCTCGAGCAGATCATCTCCTGCCCGCGCACTCGCTATGTGCTCATCCCCAACCAGCACATCGGCAACTTCCGCGTGGGCTTCGCGGCGGAGTGGATCAGCCGCGAGTACCTGGCCCGCCGCGGCGGCGTGACGATGAAGATGGACCGCCTGACCCCCGCCCGCTGCCCGCTGCTGGGCTATGCGCTCAAGGACATGAAGGTGGACGGCCAGCACATCTCCGCCAAGTTCCTGCGCCCGGAGACCCAGGAGGCCCTGGGCGAAGAGGGCTACGACAAGGGCGCGGAGATCCTCTACGGCTTCTTCGACAAGGTGCTCTCCGTCTACGACACGGAGGACCTGCACCCCGTCGGCCGGCAGATCCTCGAGTGCTTCAGGAACCACGGGAGCGTGGAGGATTATTGCAACAT
>DVOV01000151.1 GCA_018713375.1 Candidatus Scatomorpha stercorigallinarum
CGGCCAGGCTGAAAGTGGAGCAGGTGTTCAAGTTCTTCTGGACCGTCGTCAGCGGCCTGGCGCTCGTCAGTTTGCTCCTCGTCTGGTTCGGGGATTAAGGAGGCGCAAGATGTTCAAAAAGCTCATCGACAGTTCCGCCGCCAAGTCGCCCTGGCTCTTCCACATCAACGCCGGGAGCTGCAACGGCTGCGACATCGAGCTCGTGGCCCTGCTGACCCCGCGCTACGACGTGGAGCGGCTCGGCTTCAAGCTGGCCGGCTCCCCGCGCCATGCGGATATCGTGGTCGTCACCGGCCCGGTCACCGCCCAGAGCAAGGACCGCGTCCTGCGCACCATCGCGCAGGTGCCGGACCCCAAGGTGATCGTCACGCTGGGCAGCTGCCCGCGCAGCTGCAACGTTTTCCGCGGCAGCTACTCCGTGGTGGGGCCGCTGGACAAATATGTCCCCATCGACGTGTCCATCGCGGGCTGCACGCCCAAGCCGGAGGCCATCATCGACGGCCTTGCGCTGGCTACGCAGATATTGAAAGAGAAAAGGGGGGCCAAATAAATGCTGCCGTTCATAAAGGAGGCCGTCACCGGATTGTTCTCCAGGCCCAGCACGGAGGCCTATCCCTTCAAGCCCGTAGAGGCCCCGCTGCGCTACCGCGGCCGCATCGTGTTCCACCCCGACCTGTGTATCAGCTGCGGCATGTGCGAGCGCGTCTGCGCCGGCGGCGCGATCAGCACACACAGCGAGGAGACGGAGGAGGGCACGCTCATCACCCGCCGCTTCTTCCTCGGCAGCTGCACGTTCTGCAGCCACTGCGCGGATTTCTGCGTAAAGCACGCCATCGAGCTCACGCAGGACTACCACATGGTGGCGCGCACGGAGGAGGAGCTGGTGGTGGAGGGCACATACCTGAAGAAAAAGCCCGCCAAAAAAGAAGCCGCCGCCTGTGCCGGCGCGGCCGAGGCTGAAAGCTCCGTCAAGCCGCGCGAGGACGGCCTGCCCGTCAACGACCCGGCCAAGTGCGTCTACTGCACGCTCTGCGCCAAGAAGTGCCCCGCCGGGGCGCTCACCGTGGACCGCAAGGAAAAGACCTGGGTGCTGGACGAGGACAAATGCGTCGCCTGCGGCACCTGCGCCAGCGTGTGCCCCAAGAAGGCAATTATTATGTAAACCAAATGCCCAAAGCAGAGCCGCGGCGCGTATGGCGCCGCGGCTTTTGCCGTGCCGTTTCACGCTGCTGCTGCGCATTGTTAAAGAATTGTTCGTTGACAGCGCCGCGCCGTGGCCTTAGAATAGGGGCTATACCACGCAGACAGGAGGATCATGATGAACGATCTCAAACAGGTATACGACTATATCGAGGCCCACGAGGAGCAGTATGTGAACGAGCTCATACCGCTGATACAGCACAAGAGCGTGAGCATGACGCATGAGGGGCTGCAGGAGTGCGCGGAGTTCCTCTCCCGGCAGATGGAGGACGCCGGCATCCCCAACCGCCTGTACCCGCTGCCCAGCGGCCACCCCGTCATCGTGGGCGAGGTGAAGGCGGAGGTGGAGAACGCCCCCACGCTGCTCATCTACGGCCATTACGACGTGATGCCCGAGGGCCCGCTGGAGATGTGGGACTCCGACCCCTACGACCCGCAGATGCGCGGCGGGCGGCTCTACGGCCGCGGCGTCAGCGACAACAAGGGGCAGCTTTTCGCGCACATCAAGGCCCAGGAGGCCTACCGCAAGTTCAACAAGCTGACCGTCAACCTCAAGTACATCTTCGAGGGCGAGGAGGAGCAGGGCAGCCCCAACCTGCTGCCCTTCATCGAGAGCCACAAGGAGGAGCTCGCCGCGGACCTGGTCATCTGCTCGGACGCCAGCATGCACTCCTCCGGCCGGCCCACCATCGAGCTCGGGCTCAAGGGCCTGTGCGCCGTTGAGCTCACCTGCCGCACGATGAAGAAGCCCCAGCACTCGCAGTACGCCGCCTGCGGCCCCAGCGCCTCCTGGAGGCTGGTGGAGGCCCTCTCCACCATCAAGAAGGCCGAGGGCGCGGTGCTCATCGACGGCTTCTATGACAAGGCCGCCATGCCCACGCAGCAGGAGCTGGACGCGCTGGCGGCGCTGCCGCCGCTGGACGTGCAGGCGCAGCTGGACGACTGGGGCATGGACCACTTCCTGCAGGGCCGCAAGACGGACGATTTCTTCTACAACTACATGTTCGAGCCCACCTGCAACATCGGCTGCCTGAACGCCGGCTACATCGACGGCAGCAAGAACGTGGACGTGGACGAGGCCAGGTGCTTCATCGACATGCGCCTGGTGCCCGGCCAGCTGCCGGAGGAGATGACGGAGCTGCTGCGCCGGCACCTGGAAGCGCGCGGCTTCGGCGACATCGAGGTACGCCAGTACGCCGGCCTGCCCGCCACCAAGACCCCGCTGGACAACAAATACGTCCCCGTGGTGACGGAGGCCCTGCGCTCCGCCTTCGGCGACGAGCCGGTGGTGTTCCCCTCCGTCGGCTGCTCGGCGCCCTTCTTCATGTTCTCCGACGTGCTGAAGGCGCCCTGGATGATGATACCCATCTCCCTCGCCGACCAGAACGAGCACTGCGCGAACGAAAACCTGCTCATCTCCTGCTGGATAAAGGGCATCAAGGCCGGCGCCGCCTTCATCGACGGCGTCGCCAAGCTCGAGTCCTGACCAAACTGCGTTTGGATGCTTTTGCCTGCGGCCTGCGTCCCGGCAGCGGACAGAGGCTCTTAACTGATAAGCTCCACGGCACGCATGTGCCGTGGAGCTTCCTTTAACGGGGCGGGAAAGAGCGGGAATAAGGGCGGTTTCGGGCATGTTCCGGCCATTCCGAGCGGCTAAACTTTCAGTCGGTTGTCAGGAGGTGATGGCGGTGCTATACTTTGCCCGTCAGGAGGTGCCATATGGACGTTCAGAGATTCGGCGCATTCGTGGCGCAGCGCCGCCGGGAGCTGGGCATGACGCAGTCAGAGCTGGCGGCGAAGCTCTTCGTCACGGACAAGGCGGTGAGCAAATGGGAGCGCGGCCTCGGCTTCCCCGATATAAACACGCTGGAGCCGCTGGCGGCGGCGCTGGATGTGAGCCTGATGGAGCTGATGAACTCGCAGCGCGGCGGCGGGGAGCTCAGCCGCGAGCAGGCCGACGGGGCTGTCAGCGAGGCGCTTGGCCTGGCGCGCGGCCGCCGCATGCCCCTGAAAAAGCAGCTGGGACTGGTCATCGCGCTCTGCGCGCTGGCGCTCGCTTTCTCGCTGATGCTCGCCACAGCCAACAGCGTCATCCTCACGCTGCTGTTCCTCGGCGGCGTTGTGGCGGGGATCGGCTCCGCGGCCATGCTCGTCAAGGGCGCCGGCGAGGCCGCGGGCATGTACCGCGTGATGCTGGGCGCTTCCCTCTGCTGCGTGCTGCTGGTGACGCCGGGCACAGACCGCTTTTTTGAGCGCTGGAGCTTATGGATAGACCTCGCGCTGGACGTGTTCATCGTCGCTGTGCTGGCAAAGGGCATGCGCCTGATGCTGGCCGAGCGGCACAGGCACAGCCGCCGGAGCGTTATCACACTGGTGCTGGTATATCTGTTCCTCATCGCGGCCAATGTGCAGGGGGCGCTCGGAAGCATGGCGGAGATCGACGCCGCCGGCGAGGCCGCCCGCGCCAATGTCGCCGCGCAGTACGCCGAGCTGCTGGCCGAGCGGGACTTCGGCCTGCCTCCCGGCACGGCGGAGGCCATCTCCTGCAGGCGCGCGGGGGATGGCTACGCCGTCACGGTGGACGCCGGCGGCAGGACGGCACAGTATGACGTCGCCGTGGACAGCGAGCTGAACGTCGAGGTAAAATAAGTTTACATAATACAATAGCCCGGCACCGCTGAAAGCGGCGCCGGGCTATTTTGCGCAGTACGTCAGGTCATGAACTGCTCGATGGCGCGGTTGAGCTGTTCGAGAGACTCCTTGTCGCCGTGCTCGGCGGCGTCCATCACGCAGTGCTCGATGTGGTCTTTGAGTATCACCTTGGCCGTGTTGTTGAGCGCTGAGCGCACGGCGGCCAGCTGGATGAGCACCTCGGTGCAGTCCCGCCCGCTCTCGACCATCTTCTTCACGGATTCAAGGTGGCCGATGGCGCGCGAGAGGCGGTTGAGCACCGCTTTGGTCTGCGTGTGCGAATGCGTGTGCGTATATACCTGCCCGTCCGGGCCGATGTGGGTGTGGGTGTGTTCGTCCATGTGGCTCTCCCCGTGGTTTTTTGCAGTATTATACCGCAAAGGCCCGCGCATTGCAAGTTTTGGGCACGTCCGCCGTTTTGACAGGAAAGTGTACCTGCCCGCCGCCATAAAATGTAGTTATCCATTGAAAGGCGGTGCAAGTCCATGATAACAGGCGCCTTTTTGACGCTCTTGTCCGGCGCGTTCCTGATGCTGCGCCTGGGGCCGGCCTACGGCTCCTTCCCGCGGCCGCTCTCGGCGGAGGAGGAGCGGCGCTACGTCGCGCTCTGGCTCGAGGACGGGGACATCGAGGCCCGCAACAAGCTCATCGAGCACAACCTGCGCCTGGTGGCGCACATCATCAAAAAATATTACACCCAGGGCGAGGACGCCGACGACCTCATCTCCATCGGCACCATCGGGCTCATCAAGGGCATCAACACCTACCGCCCCGACAAGGGCGTGCGGCTGGCTACATACGCTTCCAAGTGCACGGAAAACGAGATACTGATGCACTTCCGCGCGCTGAAAAAGACGGCGGGGGACGTCTCGCTCTCGGAGTCCATAGACGTGGACGGCGACGGCAATTCGCTCTCGCTGATGGACATCCTGGCGGAGGAGGACGACATGGCCGACCGCCTGGGCGACAGCGAGGACCGCCGGCGCGTACGCGAGGCGGTGGACAGCGCGCTCGGCGAGCGCGAAGCGCTCATCATCCGCCTGCGCTACGGCCTGGACGGCGCCGCGCCCCTCACCCAGCGCGAGACCGCCGAAAAATGCGGCATATCGCGCAGCTACGTCTCCCGCATAGAAAAACGCGCGCTGGAAAAGCTGAGGGAGGCGCTGGAGGGGAATTGAGAGGACATAGCAGGAACATTTTTAGTTGCAGGATAGATGGGCGGGAGGGTATAATGGGCGGTGGAAAAAGCCGGAG
>DVOV01000152.1 GCA_018713375.1 Candidatus Scatomorpha stercorigallinarum
CCCAGCTCAACGCCATGCACTACGGCACGCTGCCCATCGTGCGCGAGACCGGCGGGCTGAAGGACACCGTGGAGCCCTACAACGAATTCACCGGCGGCGGCAACGGCTTCACCTTCGACCGCTACGAATCCGGCCTGCTGCTGGAGGCCATCAACCGCGCCAAGAGCCTCTACTTCACCAACCGCTATCACTGGGACGAGATCGTGCAGCGCGACATGGCCAAGGACGTCTCCTGGACCAACTCCGCCCGCCAGTACAAAGACCTCTATCTTGAGCTCACCCAGTGGTGAGTAACTAAGCGCAAAAAAAGGCCGGCTGAAGCTTCAGCCGGCCTTTTTTCCATCTTCAGGCATCCAGCGCGGGATAAATGGCCGGGGCGCAGTATTCGCTTGCTATTTCAGGAAATTGACCGTTGCACATTTGTGACGTATCTAATATAATGTCATATGTATAAGTTTGTCATTTTCAGGCGCGGGAGGATACGCCATGCTCAAGGCCATACACGACTTTTTCATCATCACGCCGGAGGTGAAGCCGGAGTTCCTCGCCGCCGCGCAGCGGCACAACCGCCTCTCGCTGCTGGTCATCTGCGTGATGATCTTCGGCATGGAGCTCTTCAACATGGCGCGGGTGCTCTTCTGGTCCGCTTCCGGGCTGGGGACGCTCAACAACCGCATTTATTTCGCCTTTTACAGCTCGCTGTTCCTGGCGGCGGCGCTCTACCTGCTGCTCGCGTGGCTGCTGCGCCGGCGCGCGCCGGGCGTGAAGCTCGCGCTGCAATACGCCTGCGCGGCCTTCTGCCTCGTCTGGCACGTTGGCATGAACGCCTATGACATCCTTGCCGGCCACAGCCTGGAGACCGGCATCTATCTCACGGCGGTCCTCGGCATGGGCGTGTTCATCCTCATGCCCGCCTGGCTCTCCTTTGCCCTGCACGGGGCGGCTTACCTGCTCTTTATGGCCCTCGCCGCGCCCTCGCTGGACAGCGGGCAGCTGATAAACCTCAGTTTTGCGTCCATCGTGGCCCTGGCCGCCTCCCTCACCAACTGCCGCCACCACGCTGTGGTCATCGCCCAGCGGCAGGAGATACGCAGCATCAACGAACGGCTGCAGGTCCTCGTGCAGCGCGACCCCCTGACGGGCCTGCTGAACAAGACGGCCTTCCAGCGCTGTGTGGAGCCGCACCTGGGCGAGCGCGGCGCGGCGCTGCTGATACTCGACCTGGACGATTTCAAGTCCGTCAACGACCGCTTCGGCCACCCCTGCGGCGATTTCGTGCTCAAGGAGACGGCCATTTTGCTGGACGCCGCCTTCACCGGCGCCGCCGGCGTCAGCCGCATCGGCGGCGACGAATTCGCCGTGCTCACGCTGGGGCTCTCCGCGCAGGAGCTGGAGGACGCCGCCCGCACGCTCATCCGCTCCGTTTCCGCCATCACCTGGCGCGGCCAGGCGGTGAGCAGCGGCTGCAGCATCGGCGGCTGCCGCCTTGGCAGCCGCGCTATCAGCTACGAACAGCTCTACGACGCGGCCGACCGCGCGCTCTACCGCGCCAAGGAGCACGGTAAGGAGCAGTTCTACCTGCTGGACCTGCCCTGAGCGCCCGGAAAAAACAGAACCCCCGCCGGTCCGCGGACCGGCGGGGGTTTTCGTATTTTGCGCTTTTTCAGATGAGCTCCGCCGTCCCGGCGGCCACGGGCTCCGGTTCCGTCGCGGAGGGGACGCCCAGGCTGTCGATGATGGTGATGACCAGCCCGCGGATGCTGTTTTCCGTGGTGCGGTAGGGCGCGATGCGCAGCGTGTAGCAGCGGCCGTTCATGGCCGTCACCTCGCGGTCGATGGAGAGGAGGTCCTTGAGCACGGTGCGGCAGTCGTTCTCGATGGCCTCGTCGGGGAAGCTGTGGGCGAATATCTGGATGGGCCGCCCCACGTCGTGCTCCATCAGCTGGAATTCGCGTCCCACGTACTCGGTGAACTTGCGGATGTTGAGGTTGCTGTCCACGAAGAGGATGCCGATCATGGTGGAGGAGAGGAAGTTGGAGAGGTCGTTGGTCATCATCGTCAGTTCGTCCAGCTTCAGCTGGTGCTCGGTGTTGACGGTGTAGAGCTCCTCGTTCACGCTCTGCAGCTCCTCCGTGGAGCTCTGCAGCTCCTCATTGGCGGTCAGCAGCTCCTCGTTTGCGGCCTGCAGCTCGCCGTTCACGGTCTCCAGCCGCTGGATGGTGGCCCGCAGGTCGCTCTGGGACACCTGGAACTCCCGCTCCAGGTCGGCGATGCGCCGGGCGGCGGTGGCGTCCAGGTCGTATTTTTCCGTCACGCCGCCCTCGTCGCCGTGGCGCCGCTCCAGGAACAGCACGGCCGTCAGCTTGCTGTCCTCGCCGGAGACGCCGGCGATGGGCTGCACGGTGAGGTCGATGACCTTGCGCCCGCTGGGCGTGTCCACCGCCACGTCCGTATAGGTGACGGGGGTGTTCTCCGCGCGGCAGCGGCTGAGCGCCGTGGCGGCCACCAGGCTGAGGTCCTTGTTGATCATGCTGAAGAAATTGAGCGTGGCTTTGCCGGGGGCCAGCGTCAGGTAGTCGGCGTAATTGCCGAAGAAGTGGAGCACGGAGTCGTCCTCCCCCAGCACCACGGAGGCGGGCAGGAAGCGCTCCAGGAACTTGGTGTAGAGCCCCTCGGCGGCGCTGTCCTCGTTCTGCCCGCTGCCCGCGCGGATGCTGCGCGGGGAAATGGTCTGGATGTTGGGGATGGTGAAGGCCGGCGGCGTCAGGTCCTCCACCTTGCCCTCGCCCTTGTGCAGGTATATCTTCTCCGCGCTGCAGACGGGCTTGAAAAGGCTCACATACTCCCCCGCCGTCTCGCTCTTGCCGAGGAAGAGGTAGCCGTTGTTTTTCAGCGCGGAGTGGAAGATGGCGAAGAGCCCGCGGCGCATCACCGGCTGGAAATAGATCATCACGTTGCGGCAGACGATGAGGTCCAGCTTGCCGAAGGGCGGGTCGGAGAACATGTTGTGCGTGGCGAACACGATCATGCGCCGGATCTCCTTGGAGATCTGGTACTGGTCGTTGATCTTGAGGAAGAACTTGGCCAGGCGGTCGGGCGTCACGTCGTCGATGATGTTTTCGGAGAAAACGCCCTTGCCGGCCTGCTCGATGGCGCGGCTGTCCACGTCCGTGGCGAAGATCTTCACGTCCCGCTTGACGTTCAGCTCCTCCATCACCTCGCGGAACAGTATGGCTATGGAATAGGCCTCCTCGCCGGTGGAGCAGCCCGCGCTCCAGACGCGGATGGGCTCGTTTTCCTTCGCCCGCTCGACGATCTTGTAGATGGCGTTGTACTTGAGCTTCTCAAAAAAGGCCGGGTCGCGGAAGAAATTCGTCACGCCGATGAGTATCTCCTTGACGAGGATGTTCACCTCCTCCGCGCTGTCGCCCAGCAGCCGGGCGAAGTCAGCGAGGGTGGCCGTGTGCGTCACCAGCATCCGCCGCTCGATGCGCCGCAGGATGGTGGAGCGCTTGTAGTAGGTGAAGTCGATGCCGCTGGCGTTTTTCAGTATCGTGTAGATGTGCGAGAGCGTCTCCTCCTCGGAGAAGATGACCTCCTCGTCGGAGAGCAGCCCGTCGCTCTTGGGCGAGCGCAGCAGCACGGGCGTGTTGGAGAAGTTCAGTATCTCCTCGGCGATCTCCTCCGGCGAGAGGACGAAGTCCGCCAGCCCCGTGTTGATGACGCTGCGCGGCATGCCGTCGAACTTGGCGCTCTCCGGCGCCTGGGCGATGACCAGGCCGCCGTGCTCCTTCACGGCCTTCACGCCGTTGGTGCCGTCCGAGCCGGTGCCGGAAAGCACGACCACGATGGAGTGCTCGCGCTTTTCCTCGGCCAGGGAGGAGAAGAAGATGTCGATGGGGTGGTTGAGCGTGCCGGAGGCGTAGTCGGAGAGTATCAGCCGCCCGTCCCTGATGGTCATGTACTTTTTCGGCGGTATCAGATAGACGGTGTCCGCTTCCACGTTCATGCCGTTTTCCGCCTGGTACACGCTCATCTCCGTGTGCTTGCCGAGGATGTCGGCCATCAGGCTCTTATAGTCGGGCGAGAGGTGCTGCACGACCACAAAGCTGAGCCCGCTGTTGGGCGGCATATAGCCGAAAAACTGCTGCAAAGCCTCCAGCCCTCCGGCGGAAGCGCCGATGCCGATGACCAGCGGCGTCTGTGCGGAGGCGTTTTCTTCGGGCAGGGACTTTTTTACGTCGGTCTTGCTCATTTCTTTTCCTCCTTTGCGCTTGCGTCCCGCGCGGGGTGGGCGCGCAGGTATTTCAGTTCAAATTCCATTGCCGGCAGCGGCGGGTCGTAAAAATACCCCTGGCCGTAATAGCAGCCGGCCTCCAGCAGCGCGTCGCGCTGCGCGGCGGTCTCCACGCCCTCGGCCACGCAGTCCATGCCGTATGCGCGGCATATCTGCACGATGTCCCGCACCAGCATCCGGCTGACGGGGTTGCCGGCGAGCCCGGTGATGAGGCTGCGGTCCAGCTTCACGGTGTCGAAGCGGACGTTGGTGAAAAGCGGCAGGTTGGCGTACTGCGAGCCGAAGTCGTCCAGGCTCAGGCGCAGGGCGCAGGAGCGGAAGCGCTCCACGATGCGGCGGAACTCGCCGGTCTCGATGCCGCCGCGCTCCGTCACCTCCAGCTCCAGGGCCTCCGCCGGGAAATGCGGATAGCGGCTCTGCACGGCCAGCACGGAGGCCAGCGTGGACGGGTGGACGAGCGTGGCGCGCGAAATGTTGGTGGCCACGGGCACCAGCCCCAGCCCCTCCTCGCGCCACCGGTCGGCCTGGTCGAGCGAGCGCTCAAGGACGTAGATGTCCAGGTCGCGTATGGACCCGTCCTGCTCCAGATACTCTATGAACTGCCCCGGCGCGACGATGCTGCCGTCCTCGGCTATGCCGCGCACCATGGCCTCCGCCCCGTACAGGCGGCCGGTGCGCATGTCTATCTTCGGCTGGAAATAGACGGTGAAGCGCCCGGCGCGCGCCGCCGCGCCCACGCTGTGGTATTCTTCCGCCCGCTGGGCAAAGCCGAGCACCTCGTCGCTCGTGTCCAGGCCCTCGCCGTGCATGGCGGCCTTGGCCTCCTTCACCAGCGTCTGCCCGCTGAAGCGCCCCTCGGCCCAGGCGCGGCCGATGCGCACCTCCTTCGGGTAGCGCCGCTGTATGATGGAGCGCAGCCGCCCGCAGCGTCCGACGAACACCTCCCGCGTCGTGTTGGGGAAAAAGGCGATGAACTCCGCGTCCCACGTGCGGTAAAGATAGCTGTAGCCGAACAGGTCGGCCAGCGTCTTGGCCACATACCACAGCAGCCTGCTGCCGTATTCAAAGCCGCAACTGCTGTTGATGGCGGCGAAATTCGGTATGTCCAGGCACACGGCCCCCAGCGAGCTGAAGTGCTCGGAGTCGAGCGCGTACACGGCCTCCATGTATGAGCGCAGGTCCGGCAGGCCCATCAGCTGCTCGGCCGCGCCGGCGGGGCTGTCCGCGCGGCGGAAGCGCTCGCGCTGGCGCAGCATATGCGGTATCAGCGTGCTGAAAAGCGCCGCGTCCCCCGGGTGCTCGCGCGCGTTCTCTATGCAGAGGAAGCCCTCCACCCGCTCGCCGCGTATCAGCGGCAGGGCCGTGAAGTACCACTCACCCTCCCCGCCGCGCTCCTGCTCGTGCCGCCGGGTGACGAAAATGGGCGCGCGCTCGTCCATGCAGCGCCGCAGCAGCGGGAAGCTGTCCAGGCGCATGCCGGATACGGCCTGCTGTATGCTGCGTTTGCTCGTGTTCGTCCACTCGAAGGTCATCACCAGCGCGTGGCCGTTCTCCACCAGCATCAGCGTATAGACGCGGTCGGCGTGGTAATATGTGCCGATGGTCTGCAAAACGCCCATCAGCGAGGCGTCCAGCGTCCGCGCCGTGAGCATCCCGGAAACGCAGTCCAGCGCCACGTCCTTCTCGCTCTCTGAGAGCGGGCGCAGCATTTCCCCCGAGTGTATGGCCACTTCGTCCGTGCCTGAGCCCACTTTTTCCCAGCAGCCGTCCACAGCTTCCTGCGCGAAGGCCACGGTGTCCGCCGCCGCGTTCCACCAGAAGGAGCAGGCGTGCAGCGCCTCCTCGAGCATGGCGGCGTAGCTGGCGCCGGCGGCGGGCAGCACGCTCACGCCGGTGACGAAGCGCAGTCCATCAAAGGCGGCGGCCGGCTGCATAACGCGCCGCACGAAGGCCACGGCCTCTTCCAGCAGGCGGCGCAGCTCCTCTTTGCCCGTCACGGAGGGGAAGGCGACCACCAGTTCGCGGGCGCTGTACTGCCCCAGCAGGCAGCCGCCGCCCAGCGCCAGCGAGAGCGCCGTCGCCAGCTCATAGAACATCTGCCCGGCCGCCGGCAGGGCGCCCTGCGGCTGGCTCGCCAGGCCGTTCACCTGGAAGACGGCCACCGCCCGGTTGCCGCCCCCGCCGCCGGCGAAGGCCGTCTCCGCCATCCGCTGTATGGTCGCGCGGTCGTAGAGCCGGCTGCCCTCGTCGCGCCGCGCCTCGCCGGCCAGTGCCTGTTCCAGCCTGTGCTGCGGGTCCATGCGCACGAGATAGACGAAAAGATGCACCTGTCGCGAGGAGGGCTCTTCGGTCAGGTACAGCACGTGCCTCACCCAGCGGATGCGCCCGTCGCTGTTCACGCGCCGGTACTCGGCGGCGAGCCAGCGCCGCCCCTCCTCAAAGGCCTTCAGCAGCCGCTCGCGGTCGAAAAAGTCCAGGAACGTCTCCTGGTCGGCCTCGCCGAAGATCTTCTCCCGCTCCATTTTCAATATCTGCGAGCAGCGCGTGCGCTGCACCTGGCTGGTGAGGTTGGAGCCCTCTATCCACAGCGACTCCACACAGTCCAGCTCCAGGTTGGCGCTCATGCGCACGATCAGGTCGGCCACCAGCCCCTCCGGCAGCGGGCGCTGCAGCGGGCTCCAGCTGTCGGGGCCGGAAAAGCCCAGCGGCAGGTTCTCAAGCACGCCCACCGCCTTCACCGCCCGCCCAGCGTCGTCATAGAGCGCGCGGTAGGAGATGGTCGCCCAGCTGTAATAGCCCGTGTCCACGCTGCGGACGGCAAAGTTGCCGTAGCCCTGCGCGTGCCCGTCCAGCAGGTCCCGGGCAAAGGCGCGGAAGCGGGAAACGGAATTCGGGTGTATCCAGCCGCCGTCGATGAGGGCGTCCGGGAACACCATCCGCCCATCCCCCAGCTCGCGGTATTTGCCGTCCCGCGTGAACGCGCGGAAGGTGCCGCCTGGCATCTCCACCTCCCACAGGCGCTTGGCCGTCTGGTCGAAGGCGGCCTGCAGCCGCCGGTTCGTCTCCTCCAGCCGGTGTTCGGACTCCTTGTACTGCGAAACGTCCGTGGCCGTGATGAGCATCACGGGGTAGGGGCTCTCATAGTCCACGTGCGTGGCGCGGATGTGCCACCAGGCCCATTTCCCGCCGCCGGCGGAGATGCGGTGCGTGTGCTCCACGGCCCGGTCCTCGCGCAGCCCGGTGCGCAGCGCCTCCTCCAGCGCGGCCACGTCGTCCGGATGGATGAGCTCCTCCATCGCCATCGGCAGCGGCAGGTCCTCCGGCTCCGCGCCGATGATGCGGCAGTAGCTGGGGCTGACATAGATCACCTGCGGCCGCGGCCCCATCTCCAGCAGGGCCACGCCGCTGTCCAGGTACTCCAGCAGCCCGCTCAGCGGGATGGTGCTCACGGGGCGGAACTCCCCGCGCTGCCCCTCCTGATACCCGTCCTGGTCCTTCAGGCAATAGCGGTGCTTGCCGGTCTTTTTCGCCTTGTAGAGCGCCAGGTCCGCGGCCTGATAGAGCCCCTCGAACTCCTGCCCGCGCGCGGAGAGATAGACGCCCACGCTGGCCGTGATGTCCACCACCTGGCTGTCGCCCAGCGCCAGGTGCAGCTCGTCGCAGATCTGCGCCGCCTTTTTGCGCACGTATTCCTCGGTGATATCACCGCAGAGGAAAACGGTGAATTCGTCGCCGCCCAGGCGGCCGACGATGTCGTTGGCGCGGAAAAGCCCGGAGAGGATGCGCGCCGACTGCCTGATGGCCTGGTCGCCGGCCTGGTGGCCCAGCGTGTCGTTCACCTGCTTGAAATTGTCCAGGTCGATGATGAACAGCGCGCACTGCTCCTCCGCCGTCATCTTCTGCAAACGCTTTTTTATGTACTGCTCCACCGTCGCCCGGTTCAAAAGCCCGGACACGGAGTCCTTGCTCGCCCGCTGCTGCAGCTCCTCCAGCTGATATTGCAGCCGTTCTTCGTCCCGCGAGACGCCCTTTGTCTCTGACATTTCGTTCCCTCAGCTTCCTGACGGTCTTTAATTTCCCTTTTCCCCTGCGCACAGCAGCTGTTCCAGCGCCTGCGCCAGCTTTTTGAAGTCTATCGGTTTGGATATGTGCGCATCCATACCGGCGGCCGCCGTGGCCGCCACGTCCTCGGCGAAGGCGTTGGCGGTGACGGCGATGATGGGCACGCTCTGCGCGTCCGCGCGCGGCAGGGCGCGTATCTGCCTCGCGGCGGCGCAGCCGTCGAGCCCCGGCATCTGCATGTCCATCAGCACGGCGTCGAAGGCGAACGGCGCGGACTGCCTGAAGAGCTCCACGGCCTCCGCCCCGTCGAAGGCCTGCGCCACGCGCACGCCCCGCGCGGCGAGCATCTCCGTCGTGATCTCCATGTTTATCTCGTTGTCCTCCGCCAGCAGCAGCGAAAGCCCCTCCAGCGTGAATGCGCCCGCATCCGGCCGTGCGGCGGCTCGCGCAGCCGCCTCTGCCGCGGGCTCATCCTGCCCGGGCTCTGCGGAGGGCAGCGGGAGGACGACGGTGAAGCGGCTGCCCTTCCCGGGCTCGCTCTCCACCTGTATCTCGCCGCCCATCAGCGCCGCCAGGCTGCGGGTGATGGACATCCCCAGCCCGGTGCCGGAGGCGGCGCGGTCGCCGAAGCGCATCTCCCGCGCGTAGGGCTCGAAGATGCGCCGCAGGAACTCCGGCGACATGCCGATGCCCGTGTCGGCCACGGTGAACTCGTAGCGGCCGTACTCGCCGGACTCCGTCTGGCGCACGGAGAGCGTGATCTCCCCGCCGGCGGGCGTGAATTTAAAGGCGTTGGAGAGCAGGTTGTTGAGTATCTGCTGTATGCGCCGCTCGTCGCCCACCACCGTCTCCGGGCCGGCGGCGAAGTTTTCGCGCAGGGCCTTGCCCTCGCGCCCGGCCTGTATGCGGAAGGCCGCCAGGCAGTCGTCCACGCACTTTCGCAGGTCGAACGGGCGGCTCTCCAGCCGCACCTGCCCGTGCTCCATGCGCGCCATCTCCAGGATGTCGTTGATGAGCCCCAGCAGGTAGCGCCCGGAAGAGTCGATGCGGTCCAGGTAGCCCGCCGCCCGCTGCGGCTCGTCCAAATGCTGCCGCGCCAGCTCGCTGGAGCCGAGTATGGCGTTCAGCGGCGTGCGCATGTCGTGCGACATGTTGCGGAAAAAGGCCTGCTTGGACTGCTCGTTCTGCTTTGCCAGCTGCAGGGCGTCCTCCAGCAGCCGGCGCTCCTGCAGCTGCCGCTCCTTTTCCCGCTCCACCTCGCGGAAGCAGAGCACGACTTCCTGCGCCTCCAGCGCGGCGTCAAACAGCACGCGCACGCTCACCCAGCGGTATTCGCCGCCGAAGCGGCGCAGGAATTCGCCGCCGTAGTCGCTCACCTGCCTGTCCACCAGCTGGCGGATGTTCTCGCAGGAGAAGCTCTTGGTGAAGTCGCGGAAGGCCTCCGCCTCGACGACCTCCCCCGCCGTGCGCAGCAGCTCGCCGTAGGGGCCGAAGGCGGGGATGCGGCTGCGGACATAGTCCGAGCCCTTTATCATCTCATACGTCTCCCGCTCATAGTTCACGCGGTAGAGCGCGTAATAGGTGTTGCCCAGCACCTGGGCGGTCTCATTGGCGCGCCGGGCCCGCTCGCCCAGATGCTGCTCCCGCCTTGCCAGCGCGAAAAGCGCCAGCAGCGAGACGGCGAACATCAGAAGCAGCGCCCAGCCCACCTGCCACAGCTCGCCGAGGATGACGCCATAGGGCACGGTGACGATGGAGTACCAGCCGTTGTCGAGCCGCGTGTAATAGACGGCCCGGCGGCGCCCGTCCATGTCGCGCACGGCCCCACCGCCCTCCAGCTCCCCGGAGGATATCCGCTCCACCAGCGAGGTCAGGTACGCCTGCACCTCTTCCTGCGGCAGCTCGAGGGCCGTTTTCTGATAGACGGCCGTCCCCTTGCCGTCGCAGAGGAAGAAGGATTCCTCCTCCTTCAGCTCCGCGGCCTCAAAGCTCAGGTGCTCGGGCAGGATGTCGAAGGCCATCACGGCGCCGTCCTGCGCGCAGCTCTGCGCGGCGGTGACCACCGGCCGGCCGTAGACGGCGTCCGTGTACACGTCCGTGAATATGACGCGCCCTTCCGCCGAGCGCGCCTGGGTGTACCAGGGCGCGGCGGCGTAGTCGTACTCCGCGTCCCACTCCCAGGGGTTGGCGGCCAGGATCTCCCCGTCCAGCACCACATAGGGGTCCACCACGCCGCTGCCCAGCACGCTGTCCACGCGCCGGAAATACATCCCGACGAAGTCCCGGATCTCCTGGCGGCTCTCGCCGGCGGCCAGGCGGCTGTCCAGCGAGGCCACGCCGAAGTTGAGCAGCGTCTCGTATACGCTCAGCCGCCCTTCCTCCTCGGCGGCGCAGCTGGCGGAGAGGGCGGTGCCGGTCTCGCGCGCGTTGCGCAGCAGCGCCGTGCGTATCAACAGTATGCCGGCCAGCGTCAGCAGCGTCAGCGCGGCGAAGGCCACCAGCGGCAGGCGCATCCGCCGGCGCAGCGCACGGCGTTCAGCGCGCTCCATCGCCGTTGTCCCCAATGGCCGCCGCCGCGGCCTCCCAGGCGGGGGCGATCTCCGCCATCAGCCGCGTGGCCTCGTCCATATCCCCCCGGCGCAGGGCCTCCACCTGGGCGGTGAAGAGCCTGTAGAGCCCGTCCATGGAGAGGTTGCCGCAGACGCCCTTGAGCGTGTGCGCCGCCGCGCAGGCGCGCTCGCGCCCGCCCTCTTCCAGCGCCGCGGCGAGCGCGGGATAGTCCCGCGAGGCGGCGAACTTGCCAAGCAGGCGCTCCATCAGCGCTTCGCTGCCCATCACGCGCTCGCTGAGCGCGTCCACGTCGATGCCCGCGGCCTCCAGCCGCGCTTTGCGCTCCGGCGTCACGCCATAGCCTCCTTCCGGTACATCTGCGAGAGCTTCCCCTCTACGGAGAAGAAGCAGTCCAGCAATTTCGGGTCAAAAACGCCGCACTCGCCCGCGCGTATCATCTCCAGCACGCGCTCGCGGGGGAAGGCATCCTTGTATACGCGCTTGCAGCTGAGCGCGTCGTATACGTCCGCCAGCGCCACGGCGTGCGCCCAGGGCGTGATCTCCCCGGCGCGCAGGCCGTCGGGATAGCCTCGGCCGTCCCAGCGCTCATGGTGGTGGCGGGCGATGTCCACGGCGTAGCGGAAGGCGGCGTGCCGCCGCAGCTGCGGTATCTTCTCCAGCAGCGCCGCGCCCTGCACGGTGTGCGTTTTCATCACCTCGAACTCCTCCGCCGTCAGCCGCCCGGGCTTGTTCAGTATGGCGTCCGGCACGGCGATCTTGCCCACGTCGTGCAGTATGGACGCGAGGGCGATCAGCGCGGTCTGCTCGCCGTCCAGCCCCTCGCCGTAGGGCGTCTCCGCCAGCAGGCAGCGGGTGATGTCGTGTATGCGCCGCACGTGCCCGCCGGACTCCTCGCTGCGGAACTCGATGGCCGTGGCCAGCGCCTCCACCATGCCCTGGTTGAGCTCGATGATCTGCTGCGCCTGGGCCAGCAGCTCCTCATGCTGGCTGAGCACCGTGCTCCTCAGCTGCCGCCGGGACTGGAAGAGCTCTATAACAGACTGCACGCGCCGCCGCACCACGAAGGGCACCACCGGCTTGCTTATCACGTCCATCACGCCCAGGCTGTAGGCCTCGCGCAGCACTTCCCCGCTGGCCTCGGCGGTGATGATGAAAACGGGCAGCCTGTCCGTCAGCCCGCGCGCGTGCAGCTCCCGCAGGGCCGACAGGCCGTCCATCTCCGGCATCACCACGTCCAGCAGCACGGCGCAGATGTCCTCCTGCCCGGAATAGACGATGTCCAGCGCCTCCCTGCCGTTGTACGCCGTCTCCACGCTGAAATCGGGCGCAAAGACGTTCTCCAGTATGGCCAGGTTGATATCGTCGTCGTCCACGATCAGCAGTTTCCCGCACCGGCCTCTCTCCGCCGTCATTCTCCCTCTCCTTTCGCGCCGTCAGGCGCCAGGCGCGGCCGCCGCGACTCCAGTATCCGCCGCCGCGCCTCGTGCGCGGGCAGGGGGAAGGAGAAGCGGAAGCCCTGCATCACGTCGCAGTGCAGCTCGCGCAGCGCGCTTATCTCCTCGTCCGTCTCCACGCCCTCGGCGAGGATGGTGAGGCCCATGCGGTGCCCCGTCTCCACCAGCGCGCCGAGGATGATCTTCCCCTGCTCGGTGCCCATGTTGTCCACCAGTTCCTTGTCCAGCTTGAGGCCGTCCATCGGGTAGTCCTGCAGGTCGTGGAAGGAGGAAAAGCCCATGCCGAAGTCGTCAAAGATGACGCGCACGCCGTGCCGCCGCACCTCCACGATGTTTTTCAGCATCTGCTCGTTCTGCCGGCGGCTCAGCTGCTGGCTCTCGGTCACTTCCATGATCAGCAGCTTGCGGCGGAACTCGTGCCGCTCCACGATCTCGATGCACTTCCCGGCGAATCCCGGCTCGCTGAACGTGCGGCGGGCGAAGTTGCAGGAGATGAAAAAGTCCTCCACCCCCGCGCGCCCCAGCTCCTCAAGGAAGGCGCAGGTGAGCTCCAGCCCGTAGAGGTCGAGCGCGCCGATGCGCCCGTCGCCCTCCAGCAGCGGTATGTACCGCCCGGGGTCCAGCCGCCCCAGCCGCGGGTGGTTCCAGCGCGAGAGCGCCTCCCCGCCCACCATGCGGAAGTTGTAGGAGTCCACGAAGAATTGCAGGTACAGCTGGAACTCATGGCGCTCCAGCGCGCTGTCGAAATCGCCCAGCAGCTGCCAGCGCTCCTCGCAGGAGCGGCAGAGCTCCGTGCCGCAAAGGCGCTCCCCCGTCCCGTCCCGGGCGGCGGCCAGCGCGCACTGGTGTGCGTGGAACATCGTCTGCTCCAGGCCGCCGTGGTTCTTCGCCAGCGGGTGTACGCCCACGGTCACGTCCTCTTCGCGCAGCCGGCCGCCGGATACGCCCGCGCAGATGCGCTCCCGCACCTCCCGCGCCCACTCGCGGGCGCCCTGCGCGCTGTCAAAGCGCTTGAGGGCGTATATGTCGCCGCCGCAGCGCGCCAGGATGTCCCCCGGCCCGCCGGCGGCTTTCAGCGTCTCCGCCGCGCGCGCGAGCAGCGCGGCGGCCTGTTCGCGGCCCCACGTACGCCCCACCTCGTCCAGCGCCAGGTGGAAGCACAGCAGCGTATAGTTGGCGCGGTCCTGGCTGCGCTCCAGATGTGAGAAGGCCTCTTTCAGCGCCTCCTCTGTGCCCAGGCCCGTCTCCGCGTCCGTCAGGTGCAGTTCCACGCCCCGCCGGCGCTCCCGGCGGTAGGCCCTCAGCGCGGCGATGAGCGCGCAGGCAAGCAGCAGCGCCGCCGCGCCCAGGCCGCCCAGCAGCCCCAGCGGCGCCGCCGTTGGCGTGCCCTCCGACGCCTGGGCAAGCAGCGCGCCCGTCCACTGCGTACTGCCGGTGGCGGCGGCGAACTCCCGCAGCTCGGCGCGCAGGCCCTCCGGCGCGGCGGTGGTGAGATAGAGGGCATAGGCCGTCTCCGTCCCGCCCTCCTCCGCGGTCAGCAGCACCAGCGGCTGGGCCGTGGTGTGCTGATAGCGCTCGCCGGACAGGCAGCCGGATATGATGTCCACCTGCCGCGCCTCCGCCAGCTCCGCGCGCCGGTCCTCGCTGCCGGGCTCCAGGTACTGCACCCGGTATCCGTATTCCTCGCCGAAGCGCTGCAAAAACTCCGGTATCGCCCCACGGTAGCTCCCGCTGCCCGCGTCGTAATACTCCAGCGGATAGAGCGCCGGGTTGCCGGCGACAAAGATGATGGCTTCGCCAGTTTGCAAGTCCTTTTCCCCGTTTCTCACTCAAAAAGCGTCAGATTGGCGGCCGGCGAGGCCGCGGCGGCCGCTTCCACCTGCAGCTCCGCCTCCTCGACGTCGCGGTCCAGGCCCTCGAGCGTGCTGCGGATGGCCTCGCGCAGCGCGGCCAGCTTCCCGGCGTAGCGCCGGAGCTCTGCCAGCTCCTCCTCCATCGTGCCGCGCACGGCGGCGCGCGCGGCCTCCTCCTGCGCGCGCGTCTCGGCCTTCAGCGCCTCGGCGCTCGCGCGGGCGTCCAGTATGGCCATGGATATCTGCTCCTGCTGGGCGCGCAGGCGGTCCACCTCCGAGCGCAGGGCCCGGTTCTCCTTTTCCAGCTCCTGCGCGCGCCGGATGGCCCTGTTTTCGGCCTCCGACGCGGCCTCGCCCTGTTCGGCGAGCTTTTTTGCCGCCTCGTCCTCCATCTCCGTGATGAATTTGAACACGTCGTCCCTGCGGTAGCCCCAGAGCCCCTTCCTCAGTTCTTCAAGCCTCATCCTGCCGCCTCCCTTTATTTGATGTTTATACGCTGGCGCTCGATCCGGCCCCAGACGTTCTTTTTCCGCTTATATCCGATGAGCGCCGTCATGCGCACCCAGGCCAGCACGAAGCGCAGGCAGGACACCTCCACCACGCACAGGCCCACCGCCTTGAGCACGTCCGTCAGGTAGAGCTTGAGGTCCACCGTATGTACGCGCGCGAAGAAGGCCGTCAGCGACAATATGGCGCTGTAGGCCACGTAGATGCCGAAAAACAGCACCATGAACGGCACGTTGATGAGGTCCACGGCGAAGGCCAGCAGCGTGGTGAAAACGCCGAACACCTCGATGTACGGCGAGAAGAGCTCATAGATGAGGAAGTAGAAATAGGAGACGAAGCTCACCGCGCCGTATTTGGGGTTGGCCATGATGTTCCGGTAGCGCATCATGCTCTGGAAAAGCCCGATGTGCCAGCGCCGGCGCTGTTTGCAGAGGTCGCCGAGCTTTTCCGGCACCTGCGTCCAGCAGATGGCATCCGTCACATAGCGTATGCGGTAGGGCCGCTGGTTCTCGCGGCAGTAGACGTGCAGCTTCACCACCAGCTCCATGTCCTCGCCCATGGTGTTGCGCTCATAACCGCCGGCCTCGATCACCACGCTCTTCAAAAACAGCCCAAAGGCCCCGGAGATGATGATGTTGCCGTTGAACTTGTCGAAGAGGATGCGCGAAGCGAGGAAGGAGCGGTCGTACTCCAGCACCTGCATACAGGCCAGCAGCTTTTTCGGCATCCGGTAGCGCACCACGCGCCCGTTCTCTATCTCCGCGCCGTTGCAGGGGCGCACCGTTCCGCCCACGGCCACCACCTTGGGGTCCTCCAGCACGGGGTGGACGATCTTCTCCAGCGAGTCGTACTGCAGCACGGAGTCGGCGTCCAGGCAGAGGAAGTAGGGGTAGCTGGAGACGTTGATGCCCATGTTCAGCGCGTCGGCCTTGCCGCCGTTCTTCTTGCGCACCAGCGTGATGGGCACTTTCCAGGCCCGCGTCTCGTATACCTCCTCCTCCGGCTGGCAGGGTATGCGCCGCTGTATGGGCCGGTCGATGCGCCACATCTGGAAGGCGTCGCGCATCACCTGCGAAGTGCCGTCGGTGGAGCCGTCGTCGATGACGATGATCTCATAGAGCTTGTAGTCCAGCGCCAGCAGCGAGCGCACCGTGGCCTCGATGGTCACGGCCTCGTTGTGCGCGGGCACCAGGATGGAGACGGGCACGTAGTAGTCGTTGCCCAGCTCGTTTTTCAGCGTGTTGCGCCGCCGGTTGGCGTAGAGCTCGGAGGAGCCCACCGTCACGGAGAGGAAGAGGAAGCTGGAATAGCCCACCATGTAGAGGATGAAGAAGGCCTCCACGCAGAGGAGGAAGAGCTGTATGGCGTCCCTTGTACTCATACCCCTGCCGTCACCTCCCCGCGCGCGCCGGAGGAGCGGCTGAGCGAGAGCTTCGCCAGGCGCTTGGATTCCAGGCGGTAGTTGAGCATCTCGCGGGCGTAGCGGTCGTTGCCGGAGAGCACATCCATCATCTCCTCGTAGCTGAGGCCGTGGGCCTCCAAACTGGCGGAGGCGTTGTAGCGCACATACCAGTTGGGGCTGTGCAT
>DVOV01000153.1 GCA_018713375.1 Candidatus Scatomorpha stercorigallinarum
CCCCCGCAACCCCGCCACCATCGCCGACAACGTGGGCGACAACGTGGGCGACGTGGCAGGCATGGGCGCGGACCTCTATGAAAGCTATGTGGGCTCCATCCTCGCCACCTTCGCCATCGGCGCCTCCGCCGGCTACGGCTGGAACGGCATGTTCCTGCCGCTGGCCATCGCCGTGGTGGGCGTCGTCTGCTCGCTCATCGGCTCGTTCATGATAAAGACCGGCGAAAAGGCCAGCCAGCGCGAGCTGCTCAAGAGCATGCGCACGGGCACCTATTTTGCCGCCGCGCTCTGCGCCGTGCTCTGCGTGCCGCTCACCTGGTGGGTGATGAAGGACGTGGACGGGGCCAGCTGGTGGGGCATCCTGGTGTCCATCTTCTGCGGCCTGGCCGCCGGCTGCGCCATCGGCTATGTCACGGAGTACTACACCTCCGACACCTATAAGCCCACGCAGAACCTCTCCGACGCCACGGAGACCGGCGCCGCCACCACCATCATCGGCGGCATCTCCCTCGGCATGCTGAGCACGGCCGCGCCCATACTCATCGTCAGCGCCGCCGTCATCATCAGCTTCATCGCCTCCGGCGGCACGCTCGCCACCAATTCCGCGGGCTACGACCTCAGCTTCAACAACGGCCTTTACGGCATCGGCATCTCCGCCATCGGCATGCTGGCCACGCTGGGCATCACCCTGGCGACGGACGCCTACGGCCCCGTGGCCGACAACGCCGGCGGCATAGCGGAGATGAGCGGCCTGGGCGAGGAAGTGCGTGAGCGCACGGACGCGCTCGACTCTCTCGGCAACACCACCGCCGCCACCGGCAAGGGCTTCGCCATCGGCTCCGCCGCGCTCACGGCCCTCGCCCTGCTCGTCAGCTATGTTGAGGTCGCCGAGGACTACATGGGCGGCGCGCGCATCGACCTTTCGGTGACCAACCCGGCCATCCTAGTGGGCCTCTTCGTGGGCGTGATGCTGGTGTTCATCTTCGGCGCGCTCACCATGAGCGCCGTGCAGAAGGCCGCGCAGCACGTCGTCGTGGAAGTCCGCCGCCAGTTCCGCGAGATCGCCGGCATAATGGAGGGCGAGGCCGAGCCGGACTATGAGAGCTGCGTCGACCTCTGCACCACGGGCGCGCTGCGGGCCATGGTCCTCCCCGCCCTGCTGGCTGTCATCGTGCCCATCGCCACCGGCCTCGTCCTCGGCGTGGAGGGCGTCATCGGCCTGCTGGCCGGCACCACCGTCTGCGGCTTCGGCATGGCCGTGTTCATGTCCAACTCCGGCGGCGCCTGGGACAACGCGAAAAAGTACATAGAGTCCGGCCACCACGGCGGCAAGGGCAGCGAGTGCCACAAGGCCGGCGTCATCGGCGACACGGTCGGCGACCCCTTCAAGGACACCTCCGGCCCCAGCCTCAACATACTCATCAAGCTCTGCTCCACCGTCTCTATCGTGTTCTCCGCCGTCATCGTCAACGTCCACCTCTTCTGACCAAACTGCGTTTGGATGCAATTGCCTGCGGCCCGCGCCCCTCTAAGTCGGTAATATAATCGACTTACTTAACCAAATCAACCCCTGATTTTCCTGAGGGATTTCTTTTTGTCTTGTCAAAAAGAAACCCCTCAGACTCCAAAGAGGAAACCGCTTTGGTGCGTATCGATACGTAAAATCTGCCCGTTAGTACCGGCGGTGACTGACTTTCGGGTGGTCATCCCGTAGTCGGATGGCCTTGCACAACGCCGACCGCGGTTTGCTTCGCTTCGCTCGCGCCTCTACCGGGATGATGATCGTTAGTGCCGCGAGCGTAAGCGAAGCAATGCACGGTCGGCGATGCAGAAAACTCATTCACCATTCGGGATGACCACTTTTGGCGACTTAAAACCTGTAAAAACGCGCAAAAAACGCTCCGGTTTGCACCAGAGCGTTTTTCTTTGGGGCGCCACACCCGTTTCTTTGGGCAAGACCAAAGAAATGGGGTGGCACGTGGGTCTTGCAGGGGCCTCCGCCCCTGCACCCCGCCCGCCGCCGCTTTGCGGCGGCATTATATATACGGCCTGTCTATATGCACCTTCGGGTGCGAATTCTCCCACAGCGACGCGACCAGGGCGTCGAGCTTTTCTTTTGCCTCCTCCTCGCTGATGGGGGCGTCCAGCGGCAGCACGGCATCAAAGATGACGTTCGTGTGCGTGGGGCCGTCCACGATGCGGAAGTCGTGCAGCGTCATGCCGGGGCATATCTCGTCCAGGTGCGCGGCCACGGCGGCGCGCATGCGGGAGGTCTTGCCGTCGTCGATGCTCACGGGGTCCATATGTATCACGGCCGAGCAGCCGAGCTCCTTTTGCAGCTCGTACTCCGCCGTATCTATGGTGTCGTGCAGCTCGCAGAGGTCGCCGTCCGCCGGCACTTCCGCGTGCAGGGAGATCATCAGCCGCCCGGGGCCGTAGTCGTGGACGACCAGGTCGTGGACGTTTTTTATCTCCGGGTGCGCGAGGACGATGACGTAGATACGGTCCACCAGCTCCTTGGACGGCGGCGTGCCCAGCAGGGGGCTGAGCGTGTCGCGGGCCGCGGTGAAGCCCGACCACATGATGAAGAGCGCCACGGCCGCGCCGGCCCAGCCGTCGATATTCACGCGCGTGAAGCGGTAGATGAGCATGGAGGCGAGGGCGGCAAAGGTGGCGATGCAGTCGGTGAGCGAATCGAGGGCCGTGGCCCTCATGCCGGGTGAGGCTATTTTTTTGCCCACCGAGCTGTTGTAGAGGTACATGTAGCCCTTGACGGCGATGGAGGCAGCGAGGATGGCCATCGGCAGCCAGCCGGCGTCCACGGCCTCCGGCGCGGCGATCTTGGCGATGGAGTCCCGCGCGAGCTGCACGCCCACGGCGATGATGATGAGCGCCACGGCCACGCCGGAGAGGTACTCGATGCGCCCGTGGCCGAAGGGGTGGCCGGGGTCCGCCTTTTTGGAGGCCATGCGGAAGCCCGCCAGCGTGATGACGGACGAGCCCGCGTCAGAGAGGTTGTTGAATGCGTCCGCCGTGACGGCGATGGAGCCGGACAGCACGCCCGCCAGGTACTTCCCCGCGAAGAGCAGCACGTTGAGGAAGATGCCCGCGCAGGAGCAGAGCGCGCCGTAAGAGCGGCGCACGCGCTCGTCCGTGTAGTTTTCCCGGTCCTTTATGAACAGCCGGGAGAGCAGCGTTATCAATTCCTAACCCTCCAGGAGCGGCGAAAACGGCCTGTACGGCCGTTTTCGCTCGTTTATTTTGTTGCCGTTTCCCGCCTCAGGGCTGATAGAACGGCCAGCGGCGCTTATCCGCCTCCGTCACCGCCCGCATCACCCGGCAGGGCACGCCCACGGCCACCACATTGGCGGGGATGTCGTGCGTGACCACGCTGCCCGCGCCGATGACGGCGTTGTCGCCGATGGTGACGCCGGCCAGCACGGTGCAGCCCGCGCCCAGCCAGACGCGGCTGCCCACGGTGATGGGCAGGGCGATCTCCAGCCCCTCCGCGCGCAGCTCCGGGTCGATGGGGTGCTCGGCGGTGGTGAAGCAGCAGTTGGGGCCGACGAACACGTTGTCGCCAAAGCGCACCTCCGCCCCGTCCGTGATGATGAGGCCGTGGTTCGAATAGAACTTCTCGCCCAGATGGACGTTGCAGCCATAGTCGAACCAGATGGGCGGCATCACCTCCGCCTCTTTGCCGACAGTGCCCAGCAGCCGGCGGAGGATCTCCATCTGCGCCTCCCTGTCGCCGGGGTCGAGCTGGTTATACTGGTGACAGAGCGACTTGCACACGGCCCTCAGCGCGGCCAGGTGTTCGTCGTAGTTGGCCTGGTAGAGCTGGCCGATGGGCAGCTTGACCCCTTCCGGCATAGCTCAGTACGCCCCTCTCTCCAGGTAGTCCGCCAGCCCGGTGAGCTCCGGCATGTTCAGCGACTCGATGGCGCCGGCGTCGCAGGCGGCGGCCACCTTGGGGTCGATGGGCAGCTTGGCCACGTGGCCGATGCCGAAACGGGAGGCCGTCTCGCCTATGTGGCTCTCGCCGAACACGCTGCTGCGGCGGCCGCAGTCCGGGCAGACAAAATAGGACATGTTCTCCACGATGCCCAGCACGCGCTTGTTCATCATGCCGGCCATGTTCACGGCCTTCTCCACGATCATGCCCACCAGCTCCTGCGGGCTGGTGACGACGATGACGCCGTTCACCGGCAGGGACTGGAACACGGTCAGGGGCACGTCGCCCGTCCCGGGGGGCATATCGACGAACATGTAGTCCACGTTGTCCCAGATGACGTCCGTCCAGAACTGCTCCACCGCGCCGGCGATGATGGGCCCGCGCCAGACGACGGGGTCCGTCTCGTGCGGGAGCAGGACGTTCATGCTCATCATCTGGATGCCGGAGGCGCTCTTCACGGGCAGGATGAAGTCCTCGCCGCCGCGCGCCGACTCGTGCACGCCGAACATCTGCGGCACGCTGGGGCCGGTGACGTCCGCGTCCAGGATGGCGGTGCGGTGCCCGCGGCGCTGCATCTCGGCGGCCAGCAGGCCCGTCACCAGGCTCTTGCCCACGCCGCCCTTGCCGCTGACGACGGCGATCACGCGCCCGACGGCGCTGCCCTCGTGCAGGGGCTTGAGGAAGCTCTCCTTCTTGCGGCTGGGGCAGTTCTCCCCGCAGGAGGAGCAGTCGCTGGTGCAGTTTTCGTACTTTTCGCTCATTTGTTGACTTACCTCTCTTGACGGCGCAGGGCCGCGAGTATTTTATCGTATCCGCCATATTATATAACCGCAGGCGGCAATTAGTCAACATCCAGCGGCGGCGAGCACCAGTATTCCCCGCACGCGGCGGTATATCTCCGCGAAGTCCGCGATGGGCAGCGGGTTCTCGCCCAGGCCGCACTCCACCGTATACCCGGGGCGGGCGAATTCGGCGATGAACCAGTCCTTGTACCCGGCGAAGGAGGACGCCTCCGGCGCGTCGTCCAGCGCGTAGCCGCTGGCGGCGGCGAAGCACTCGGCGTAGTGCCGCGCCTGCGGCGGCTCCATGCCCTGGTAGCGCCAGTAGATGACCTCCCCCTGCGTGTGCAGGGCGATGGCCATGTCCGGCGAGAGCGAGCGCGTCAGCGCACAGAGCGCGGCGCTCTCGGGCGCGGAGAGTGGCGCTGTGCCCACATAGTCGCGCGGCGCGGGGCGGTCGAAGCCGGCGGCGTATTTGATCTCCCTGGCCCGCTCCCAGCCGGCGGGGTATTGCAGGTTGAGGTCCGTGCCGGCGATGTTCGCCTTCCAGCCGGCGGGGAAGGCGATGTCCGGGAAAGCCTCCGCCACGCGCTTCGCCGCGGCGTAGCGCTCCCCTTCCGTAAGCGCGCCGGTGACGAGGTCCATGCCGTCCGGGTCCACGGCGGGCACCAGGCACAACCGCGCGTTCGAGAGTATCTCCTCCGCGCGGATGCCGCGCACGCTGCCGCCGTGGGCGGCGGCCTCGCAGAGCTCCTCGGCAAAGCGCAGCAACAGCGGGGCCGTTATCCACTCGTTGGCGTGGTGCGCGGCGGCGTAGACCACTGTCCGCGGCCCCGCCCCCAGCTCCAGC
>DVOV01000154.1 GCA_018713375.1 Candidatus Scatomorpha stercorigallinarum
CTCCTTCGAGGGGTACGTCCATTGCACGGAGATCGCCGGCGTGCTGGAAAACTACGGCGAGCTCAGGCTGGGAAATCCGGTCACCGTGCGCGGCGGGCTCGTGAACGAGGGCACGATCGTCACCAACGACCGCTCGTGGTCCATCCGGCTGGAGGGCGGCGAGCTCAGCGGCAGCGGCGGCTTCCGCCCCTTCGAGTGACAAAAATATGCGCAAAAAGGCCCCGGGGAGCCCCGGGGCCTTTGTTTTATGCGCCTATACGTCCTTGAATATGTGCTCGATGACGCTCTCCATGCGCTCGCTCATGCCCTCGTCGCCGGCGGTGACGGCGTAGAGCACCAACCAGTCGGTGGCGTTGCGCGGGTCGAGCAGCGGCATCCCGCAGTCGGTGAGGATGGCGTTGAGGGCCATCCAGTGGTCGTTGAGCCGCTCGCGCGGCGAAAGGTATTCCTCGTCCGTTTCGCAGTATTCGTCGTCCACCACGTTCTCAGTGATGACATAGAGCAGGAGCAGCAGCTTGCGCGGCACGTCCGCGCGGCGGGAGCGGATGTTTTTCAGCGCCGTGGCGTTGGGCCAGTTGTATTTTATGAGCCGCTGCACCACGCTGTAGCCGGCCCGCGAGCGGCTGGAGGGCATGTTCATGGAAAAATAGAGGCGCATCACGGCCTCCATCGAGTAGTCCGGCTCTTCCAGCCCCGTCCAGGCGGGGATGGGGTGTATCAGCCGGTCAAGATAGCGGGTGAAATAGGCGTAGGCCCGCGTGTGCAGCGCGCCGAAGTTCGGCAAATTGGCTATATAGCACGCGCGCAGCTCCTCCCTGCTGTGGACCTGCAAAAAGGCGCTCTGCATGTTCTGCGTCAGGTGCGAGGTGACAACGCCGCGGGCGGCATCCTCCTGCGGCACCGGCGGCAGCGAGGCGAAAAAGTCCCGCGCTTCGGCGTAGGCCGCGCCGCGGCGCAGGAACCAGGCGTACACCACGTCCCGCCCCTCGCGGTAGTGCAGCCCATAGTCCGTGCAGGAGCCCAGCAGGCGGCTCGTCTGCCCCTCCGAGAGGCCGAGGGCGAAGGCGATGCGGAAGACGTCCTCCCGCCGCGAGGGCTGCGCGCGGCCGGAGACCCAGTTGCGCACCGTGCGCGCGCCGCTCTCGCCGTTCACATCCGGCCCGCCGCCAAATTCCGCCGTCAGCCGCTCCATCAGGTCCGGCCGGGGATAGAGCGAGCGCAGCACCTCGTCGAAACCGCGCAGGCGGAACTCGCCGCATTGCAGGTAATGCGCCGCCATCTCCGGCGTCATCTCGCCGGAGCCCAGCCGTTCGTATTCGTTTTCTGAGAGCAGAGTCAGTTCAAGGCCCACCAACGTCACCCCACAGATACGTCATCCTACATAATAATACATGAGAATGACAACTTTTTCAAGGCTGTGGGCCGCCTGACGTTACAATAATTTTGATTTATCCACATTCCATCACGAAGCTCAGCTCCTGCCGCTGCACTTCGCCCTCGACGGGGAAGAGGCGGCCGCCGTAGTCCCTGTAGCCGCTGTAGCGCGGGTCGTTTATCACCGTCACGCCGCCCCATTCGGCGACATAGGCCTCGTTGGCATGCTCGTACACACAGTCCACGACCTCCTGCCTGGCGTCAAAGTTGAACATGCCCATGCCGGGCCGGCCCCAGATATAGGCCATGGCGGCCAGCTGGTAATAGCGGCCGTAGCCGCTGGCGAGCGCGCCGTCCTCGCCGGCGAAGTCCACGCTCAACTCCACGCGCGTGAGCACGCCGCCTTCCTCCGTGAAGTGGAACTCGGGCAGCGTCCCATTGCCGAGGTGCAGGACATAGGTGCCGTCGGGCGCATCCTCGACCAGCCCCTCCGGCGTCAGCTTCACATACGCGCCGCCGATGCCGAAGTAGTCGGAGAGCTCGTTGTAGTTTTCAACGAACTCCTCCGTGCTCAGGTCGCCGCGGTGGGGCGGCATCTGCGAGCGCGCGATGCAGAGCACGCCCACAAGCAGCAGCGCGGCCGCCCCGCCGGCGGCAATCGCGGCGGTGGCCCCCGCGCTGCGCTCCTGGCGGTAGACGGGTATCCAGCGGCCGTATTCGCTGTCCCAGGGCTGGTCCTCGCCCTTCAGGGAGCGCCGGTAGGCGAGCAGGCAGGTGATGAAGTAGACTATGGGTATATTCAGCCCGAGGCCCATGACATAGACCTTCCAGGTGCGTGCGAAGGCCTCGCTGAAGCTCAGGCATTTGCCGTCATAGTCCCTGACGCTGATGCCAAGCAGCCACTTGCCCGGCGTGGCGGCAAAAAAGTGCAGGCACAGCGGCTCGAACGTAAGCAGCAGCAGCGAGCGGAGCAGCCATTCAAAAATGGACGTCCCCGCGCTCTCGTCCGACGGGTTGAGTCCCAGTACGAGTGTGACGAAGGCGAGCATGGCGGTGGCGTACAGCCACAAGTCGATGAAACGCGCGAAGTAGCGCCGCCAGGGGCCGGGCTCGGAGAAGCCCTGCGTCCACTCCGTGACGGAATATGAGGAGCTGTAGTATTTGATGCCCGTGTCGAAATACAGGCGGCGCTCCTCCTGCTGCGGCTGGCCGGCGCGCGCGGCGGCCTCCCGGCCCTTGAGCGGGAAGTCGTCCCCAGCGGCTGCGCCTTCCGGCTCTTCCCCCTGCGCGCCGGGCAAGGCCTCCTGCGCGGCGGGGGAGGGCAGGGCCACGTCCATCATGTCCGCCCAGCCCGCGCCGGCGTCGATCAGCGAGCGGCACTCGGCCTCGGCCCGCGCCATCTCCCCGCGCATGGAACCCAGGCGCACGAGCTGCGCGCGCAGGGCGTCGGCGAGCGGCAGCGCGCCGGACTGCACCTCTTTTATCTCCTGCAGCGAGAGCCCCAGCGAACGCAGGCGCTTGATCTTCATCAGCGTGTCCAGGTCGTCCTCCGAGTAGTCGCGGTATCCGTTGGGAGAGCGCGCGGGGCTCAGTAGCCCCTCGGATTCGTAAAAGCGTATCCCGGAGCGCGGCAGGCCGCTGCGCTGCTCCATCTCCTTGATGTTCATGTGACCGCCTCCCGACCCTATAGTAAGCTATAAACCTCCTTTACTGTCAAGCCCATATGCGCCAAAGGGCGGCTTCGCGGCCGTGAGCGCGGCTCATTTTTCCCGCGCGCATTTTGAATCGGCCGCGATTGTGCCGCATGCGCGGCTGTGGTATCCTGATGCCGGGGTGATAACATGCGCATAAACGAGATAATACGGGAAAAGCGCCGCGCGCTGGGGCTCACGCAGGAGCAGGCCGCCGAGCGCCTCGGCGTCACGGCCAGCGCCGTCAACAAATGGGAGCGCGGCGCGAGCCTGCCGGACATCACGCTGCTGCCGGCGCTGGCGCGGCTGCTGGGCGTGGACCTGAACACGCTGCTGGATTTCAGCGAGGAGCTGACGGACGCGCAGATAGGCGAATTTTTAAACTCCCTCGACGGCATGGCGCGCTCGGAGGGCTACGATCGGGCCTTCCGGCGGGCCGTGGAGAAGATACGCGAATATCCCAGCTGCGAAAAGCTGCTGCTCTCGGCAGCCTATTACCTGGACGGCGCGCTCTTCCTCTGCGGAGTGGAGGACGAGGGGGAGTACCGGCGGACGCTCGACGGCTGGTATGAGCAGCTGCTCGAGAGCGCGGACGGGGAGATACGCGAAGCCGCGCTGGTGATGGTGCTCGCCCGCTGCCGGCAAAACGGCGAGATGGAGCGGGCGGAGGCGCTCATCAAGGCCCTGCCGCGGCCGCAGATTGACCGCCGCGAGCAGCTGGCGCTGCTCTATACGGCGCAGGGGCGCGCGGACGAGGCGCGCGGCATCTGGCAGAGCCGCGCGCTGGAGGGCATTACCGAGGCCGTGACGGCAATGACGCACCTGGTGGAGGACGCGCTGAAATCCGGCAGGGAGGATGACGCGGAGAGCATCGCCGCGGCCATAGAGGGCGTGAGCTCCGCGGCGGGCCTGCCCGAGTGGATGTGGCTCTCGGCGCGGATCGAGCTCGCGGAGTCCGCCGGCAGGGCGGCGGAGCGCGCCGGGCTGATGGAGCGCATGAAGCGCTCGCTCGACACGCCCTGGGAGCCGCAGGACAGCCCGATATATAGCTCGCTCTCCGGCGGCGGCGTGAACGATCTCACAGGCCGGCTGAAGGAACTGCTCGAGCGCAGGGGGAGCGGCGCGGGCTGTTGATATGAAAAAGGCGCACGCCGTGAGCGTGCGCCTTTCGGTCATGCTTATTGTTTTACATTGCAGACGAGCTCGCCGTTTTCCACGTCCAGCACCAGCGTGCTGCCCGCGGGCAGGTCGCCGGAGAGGATGCGCCGGGCGATCAGCGTCTCCGCGCTGCTCTGCAGATAGCGCCGCAGCGGGCGCGCGCCATAGAGCGGGTCATAGCCGCGGTCGATTATGAGCGCCTTGGCCTCGTCCGTGAGCTCAAGGCCCAGCGAGCGGTCAGCCAGGCGCTCTCGCAGGCCGTCCACCATTATGTCGATGATGCCGGTGAGGTTCTCGCGCGTCAGCGGGCGGAACATGATGATCTCGTCCAGCCTGTTGAGGAACTCGGGGCGGAACGCGCCGCGCAGCTCGCGCTTTACGGCCTCCTGCGCCTCCTCGCTGATGCTGCCGTCGGGCTTTATGCCCTCCAGCAGGTACTGGCTGCCGAGGTTGCTGGTGAGGATGATGATGGTGTTCTTGAAGTCCACCGTGCGGCCCTGGCTGTCGGTTATGCGGCCGTCGTCGAGCACCTGGAGCAGGATGTTGAAGACATCCGGGTGGGCCTTCTCCACCTCGTCGAAGAGCACGACGGAGTACGGCGCGCGGCGCACGGCCTCGGTGAGCTGGCCGCCCTCGTCATAGCCGACGTACCCCGGGGGCGCGCCGATAAGGCGGGAGACGGAGTATTTCTCCATGTACTCGGTCATGTCTATGCGCACCATGTTGCGCTCGTCGTCGAACAGGCACTCGGCCAGCGCCTTCGCCAGCTCGGTCTTGCCCACGCCCGTGGGCCCCAGGAAGAGGA
>DVOV01000155.1 GCA_018713375.1 Candidatus Scatomorpha stercorigallinarum
CAACGCGGCCTGCGGCGCCCCTGCCGGGCGCCGCAGGTTTCGATAAGGAGGTAGCAAATGTCCGACAACAGGAAAGAAGCAAAGAAAAAGAGCAGGATCAGCATAGACATCCCCGTGGAGGAGGTCGTGGAGGAGATCCGCGAGCCGCACTATGAGCAGCCCCACACCCACGATTTCGACGGCGCCACCTACGACGTGAACGCGGACGTGGACGTGGGCACCATGGAGGACGTGGAGGCCGTCATGCGCAAGTATGACAAGGAGTCCAACACCCGCCTCTGGTCCGGCACGCCCAAATTCGTCATCGACTGCCTGATGGCGGCCTTTTCCGTATACTGCATCTGGTCCACGCTGTTTTCCAACTGGGGCGTGGAAAAGCGTCTGACGTTCTTCATGGGCTGCATGCTCATCCTCGGCTTCATCACGTACCCCGTCAGCAAGAAGCACGTGAAGGTCAACAGCCTGCCCTGGTATGACATCATCATCATGCTCGTGGGCGCGGCGGCGTTCTTCTATTACTCCGTCACCTACGACGCCTTCGTGCTCGAGGTCAAGAGCGCTTCCTCGATGACCTCGATGTACTCCATCATCGGCCTCATCGGCATCCTCGCCGTGGTCGAGCTCTGCCGGCGCTGCGTGGGCCTGCCCATACTCTGCGTGGCGGGCGCGCTGGTGATATACACCTTCGCCGCCGGCATCCCCTTCGACCGCTTCATCTACACCATCTTCTACAGCGTGAACGGCATCCTGGCGACGCCGGTCAACGTCTGCGCCAAGTTCATCGTGGTGTTCGTCATCTTCGGCGCGTTCCTGGAGCGCACGGGCATCGCGAACTTCTTCATCGACCTTGCAAACTGCGTGGCGGGCTCCGCTTCCGGCGGCCCGGCCAAGGTGGCCGTCATCGCCTCCGCCCTTGAGGGCATGGCCTCCGGCTCCTCCGTGGCGAACACGGTCGGCTCCGGCTCCGTCACCATCCCGATGATGAAGAAAACCGGCTACCGCGCCGAATTCGCCGGCGCCGTTGAGGCCGCGGCCTCCACCGGCGGGCAGATCATGCCGCCCATCATGGGCGCCGCCGCCTTCCTGATGGCCGAGTTCCTCGGCGTATCGTATGCGGAGGTGGCCACCCGCGCCATCCTCCCCGCGGTGCTCTACTTCCTCGGCATCTTCATCGCCGTCCACCTGGAGGCGAAGAAGAGCGGGCTCAAGGGCATCCCCCGCAGCGAGCTGCCGCGCGTTTCCAGCCTGCTGAAGGACATCTACCTGCTGGCGCCCATCGTGGTGCTCGTCGTGATGGTCAGCACCAACGCCAAGACCATCCAGTTCTCCGCCGCCATCAGTATCCTGGTGGCCATTGTGGTCAGCTTCTTCAAGAAGGAGACCCGCCTGACCCCGAAAAAACTGCTCGACGCCCTGGCGGGCGGCGCGCGCGGCTCCATCACCGTGGCCGTGGCCTGCGCCGTCGCCGGTATCATCGCCGGCTGCATCAACGTCACCGGCCTGGGCATGAAGCTCATCGGCGCGGTCGTGCGCCTCTCCGGCGGCGTGCCGCTCATCGGCCTGGTGCTCACCATGCTCTGCTGCATCGTGCTCGGCATGGGCGTGCCCACCACCGCCAACTACGTCATCATGGCCACCACCTGCGCGCCCATCCTCACCCGCCTGGGCATCGACCCCGTCGCCGCGCACTTCTTCGTGTTCTACTTCGGCATAGTCGCCGACATCACCCCGCCCGTGGCCCTGGCCGCCTACGCCGGCAGCGCCATCGCCAAGAGCAATCCGATGAAAACAGGTATACAGGCGACGAAACTGGCCATAGGCGCGTTTATCGTGCCATATATCTTCGCCCTCAACCCGGCGATGCTGTTTGTCAATGTCGATTCCGTGTGGCAGATCGTGCAGATCTGCGTCAGTTCGGTCATCGGCATGATAGGCGTGGCAGTTTCCGTCAACGGCTTCTACTACGTCAAGCTGCACTGGTATACGCGCGTCGTGTTCCTCATAGCCGGACTGATGCTGCTCTATCCGGGCATCGTCACCGACGTGATCGGCCTCGCCCTCATCGTTATCCTCACCGTGCTGCTGCGCGGCATGCGCAAAAAGCGCCAGGCCGCCGCGGCGTAAGCCGCGCAAGGCCCCTTGCCACCCCATTTCTTTGGTCTTGCCCAAAGAAACGGGTGTGGCGCCCCAAAGAAAAACGCTCTGGTGGAAACCGGAGCGTTTTTTGCGTGTTTTTACAGGTTTTCAGTTGTCAAACGCGGTCATTCCGTCGTCGAAAGACTTTGCTCACCGCCGACCGCGGTTGGCTTCGCTTACGCTCGCGCCGCTGACGGGCAGAAACTTATAAAGCCTCCACTGCCGTGCAGGGGAGGTGGCGCCTGCGCAGCAGGCGACGGAGGGGTGTTGATGGATTGCGCATATTACAAAAGAACCGCAGACTTTCAGCACCCCTCCGGCCGCGCCTCGTAACTAGTGGCAGCGCCGAAGGCCACGTTTCCGCGACCACCAAACACCCCGACGCCGGCCCGCAGAGCGGGCCGGAGAGTCTCTAAGGGGAAAAAGCGGCTGCGCCATATACGTCCCTCAAAAAACGCGGCGAGTACGCAGGACGAACCGCCCCAGGGGGCAAGGGGGCGCAGCCCCCAAT
>DVOV01000156.1 GCA_018713375.1 Candidatus Scatomorpha stercorigallinarum
GCCCTCATGGACGCCGGCGTGCCGATAAAGGCGCCCGTCGCGGGCATCTCCTGCGGCCTCATCCAGGACGGGGACGACTTCACCACCTTCATCGACATCCAGGGCGTCGAGGACTTCCACGGCGAGATGGACTTCAAGGTCGCCGGCACCAAGACCGGCATCACCGCCATCCAGATGGACCTGAAGAACGACGGCCTGAAGCACGAGATCATCAAGGAGGCCCTTGAGATCACCCGCGAGGCCCGCTACCAGATCCTCGACGAGATCATGCTCCCCTGCATCGGCGAGCCGCGCCGTGAGCTGGCCAAGACCGCGCCCAAGATGATCAAGATGACCATCAACCCGGACAAGATCCGCGAGGTCATCGGCTCCGGCGGCAAGGTCATCCAGAAGATCTGCGCCGACACCGGCTGCAAGATCGACATCGAGGACTCCGGCAACATCTATATCGCCTCCGAGGACATCGAGGCCTGCCGCGCCGCCCGCTCCACCATCGAGAGCATCGTGTTCGAGCCCGAAGTCGGCAAGCTGTACTACGGCAAGGTCGTGCGCATCATCCCGATCGGCGCCTTCGTGGAGCTGGCCCCGGGCAAGGACGGCATGATCCACATCAAGGACCTCGAGTTCAAGCGCACCGAGAAGGTTGAGGACGTGCTGAACATCGGCGACATGACCTGGGTCAAGGTGATGGAGATCGACGACCGCGGCCGTGTCAACCTCTCCCGCAAGGACGCCATCAAGGAGCGCGAGGCCATGGGCCTGCGCGACTGAAGCGCAAACGCAAAATAAGAGCGCCCCGGCTCTCAGCCGGGGCGCTTTTCCTTTAAACGGCGCGTCACTTCGTTATCAGTTCATAGGTGCGGCGGGCGACGCCCAGCTCCTCGTTCGCGGGCAGCACCAGCGCGCGCACGGCGCTGCGCACGGTGGATATCTGCCGCAGGCCCTCGATGGGGGCGGCGTTGGCTTCCCCGTCCAGCTCCAGGCCGAGGAAGGCGAGGGCGGAGCAGACCCGCCGGCGTATCTCGGCGCTGTTCTCGCCGATGCCGCCGGTGAAAACGATGTTGTCCAGCCCGCCGAGCTCCGCGGCGAAGGCCCCGGCGTACCTCACGATCTGGTTCACGAACATATCGATGGCGAGCGCGGCCCTCTCATTGCCCTCCTCCGCCGCGGCCATCACCAGCCGCAGGTCGCCGGAGACGCCGGAAACGCCGCGCAGCCCGCCGTTTTTCGCCAGGCCGGAGAGCACCTCGTCCATGCCCATGCCCTCGCTCAGGAGGTACGGCACCACGTAGGGATCCAGGTCCCCCGTGCGGTTCGCGTGCATCACGCCCGTCTGCAGCGAGAAGCCAAAGCTGGTGTCCACGCTTTTGCCGTTTTCAATGGCGCAGAGCGAGCAGCTCCCGCCCAGGTGGCAGGACACCGTGCGCCCTGTGGAGCCGAAGGCCTCCGAGAGCGTCTCCGCCACATAGGAGTGCGAGGCCCCGTGGTAGCCCATGCGCCGTATGCCGTATTTCTCATACCACTCGTAGGGCACGGCGTACATCGTGCGCTCGGGCGGTATCGTGCGGTGGAAGGCCGTCTCGAACACGCCCACCAGCTTCGCGCCCGGCATCAGCTCGCGGAAGCGGCCGATGGCCTCCAGATAGGGCCCGTTGTGCGCCGGGGCCACGAAGAGATAGGCGCGCATGGCCTCCAGCACCTCGTCCGTCAGCTCGTGGACGCCGTAAAAGCCCTTGGCCAGCACGGTCTTGAAGCCCACGGCGGCGATCTCGTCCACGCTCTGCGCCGCGCCGTTCTCCGAGCAGAGGTCCGTAAGGAAAAGGCGTATGCCCTCCGTATACGTGGGCACATGGCAGCCCGTGGCGCGTTCGCTGTGCCCCGTGAGGCGGTTTTTGTATGTATAGATGGCGTCGTCCCCGCCCACGCGCTCGATGCGCGCGTCGCAGAGCACGCGCTCGGCGGGCATCTCGAAGAGTTTGAACTTCAGCGAGGTGCTGCCGACATTGCTGACCAGAAGTTTCATGAGCCTGCCTCCTCATCCACAAATACATATCCCGGGTCCTCGGACGGCTCCACCGGCTGCGTTGCCTCCACGTCCCACGCGTCCCCGGGGCTCTCCGCCGCGGGATCTGTGCTTTCGGCGGGCGGCGCGCTCTCCGCGGCATCGCCGTCCACGCCGGGCGAGGCGCTGGCGTCCGGCGGCACGCTCTCCGTGGGCTCGGGGCTGGGCGATGGCGATGGGGAGGGCCTCAGGTCGATGAAGGAGTCCTCCCCGCCCGCCACATAGCCCGCCGTGGCGTAAAAGCCCGAGGACGAGTGCGAGAGCAGGTTGACGTTGGAAGCCGTCACCGGCGCGTCATAGGGGTTGAGATAGCTGTTTATCATCTCCAGCCAGTCGTTGACGTAGACGGAGACGTAGGACACGCCGCGGATGCTGTCCGCGTAGTTGCCGGGCATGGTGTAGAAGTGGATGTCCTCGCTGCTGCACATGAGGAACTGCCTGGCGAAGAAGGCCAGGTTCTCCGCCGTCATGTTCGTCTCCACATACTCGTTGAAGATGTCGATGAACTCGCCCAGGCGGGGGATGCTGCCCAGGTTGAGGAACTGGCTGGCGACGCTCATCAGGAAGTCCTGCTGCGTGCCGATGCGGCCGATGTCCGCCGAGGCGTAGCCGGAGCGGAAGCGCATCACGCCGATGGCCTGCTCGCCCGTCAGGTGCTGCATCCCGGCGTCCAGGTCGATGACGAGGTCCTGCGTGGGGTCGTAGTAGTGCATATCGACCGGCACGTCGTAGTCCACGCCGCCGACGGCGTTCACCAGCTCGACGAAGGCCTGCAGGTCCACCACGGCGTAGACGTCCACGTCGAAACCGATCATGTCCTTGATGCCGGCGAGCAGGCGCGTGACGCCGCCCTCGCCGCTGTTGACGCCGCGCAGGTAGAGCTCGTTGATCTTCTTGGTGCTGCCGGTGATGTTCATAAGCGTGTCGCGGGGGATGCTGACGACGTTGATCTCATGCGTCTCCACATCGAAGCGGCCCACCATGATGGTGTCCGTGTGATAGGCCACCTTGTCCAGGCCGACGACAAGGAAGGTGTACATGTTCTCGTTGAGGCTGGCGGGCGCGCCGGCGTTGGGGTCCTCCGTGGGCTCGGGCGTGGCGCTGGGCGCGGCCGTGGCCGCGGGCTTTTCCGTGGCGGGGGGCAGGGTGTTGAGGCCCGTCGTGGGCCGCTCGGGCGGCTTTTCCCAGAGCATGTACCAGGCCGCCACAGCGCAGGCGAGCGCCAGCACGCAGCAGACGATGACGGTGGCCATCCTGGCCGCGCGGCCCATACGCCGGCGGGCAGTCTTTTGTTTTTTCGGGGCAGTTTTCTCCCGGGACGGCTTTTTCGCCGCGTGCGCGCCGGAGTCGTTGCCGTTTATCTTCATCGGAACCTCTCTCTTTGTAATGTTATCGCGCCCGTGAGGGCGACTATAGTATAGACGCTTTGCCGGGGGGAAAAGTTAACGCAAAGCAAATTTTTTCGTGTATTTCTTGACAGCGCCGCCCGCCGGTGCTTAAATACCACCTGGATGAAACCAAAGTTACGCTCCGTGAAAGGGGAGGGCCATGGACAGCGAAAAAGAAAAGCGCCCGGCAAAGGAGCGCAGCGCCAAACAGGCGAAGGGGCCCCGTCCGGCCAGAGAGCCGAAGGAGCAGCGCGAAAAAAAGGAACAGCGCCGCCGCGAGCGGCCCATCGAGGCCAGCGAGGTGTTCGTGGCCGCGGAGGAGAGCGCCAACGACGTTTTCCGCAAGCGCCTCACCTACCTGATGAACGGCAACAACCCCCAGGGCAAGGCGGTGAACATCCAGGAGCTGGCGGACGCCGTGGGCGTCTCGCGCCCGGCGATACGGAAGTACCTCAAACCAAAGGGCGCGCCCACCACGCCCTCCGCGGCCACCGTCTGCGCCATCGCGCGCTTTTTCGGCACCACGCCGGATTTCCTGCTGGGCTTCGACACGCCGGACACGGAGGCCGCGCGCAAAGCGCTGGAGAGCGACTACTATAACGCCCTCGGCCTCAACCAGCGCACCATAGACCTGCTGCGCGCGCTGCGCGAGCGGCAGGCGGACGAGCGCCGCGGCGCGGCGGCGGCAGCGCTCATGAGCATGCTCGATAAGCAGGCTGCCGCCTTCGCGGAGGACGCCCTGCGGCTGCTGGACGGTCAGTCCTGAACGCTCACGGCCCCCTCGCCCAGCGCCGCGCGCAGCGCAGCGAGCGCGGAACCCATCGCCCGGCGGTCCTCGGAGTAGACGTCCGCCAGCTCGCCCTGCGCGCCGCTCAGCACCAGATGCAGCTGATCGAGCTCCATGCGCCCGCAGCAGCACTTGGTGCGGCAGGACTGCGCGCGCAGCTCGGCGGACGCGATGTCCGCCAGCGGCACGGCGCGCTGCTTCAGGCCCTTGCGGTAATAGACGGCGAGGCGCCCCACGCGCAGCGGCCCGGCCTTCTCCGCCGCTTCAAAGTCGGCGCACAGGGCGGCGTCGCGCAGTTCATCGCCGGCGGGGGCGTACAGTTTGACGGACATAAGCGTCGCTCCTTTTAATAATAAGAATCATTACTGATATTATAACAGCTCCCCGCGCATTTTGCAAGCACATATCTTCCCCGCGCGGGAAATTTGGAGGCAAAGACCCCGTGAAAAAGCTCATCGGCGCTTTTTTTGACAAGCGCTTCCTCAAATTCTGCCTGGTGGGCGTGGCCAACACGCTCATTGGCTCCGCCGTCATGTTCGGCCTCTACAACCTGGCCCACTGCTCGTACTGGTTCTCCAGCGCCATGAACTACGTCGTCGGCAGCGTGGTCAGCTATTTCCTCAACAAATACTTCACCTTCCGCTCCGCCGAGCGCGGCTGGCGGGAGATACTGCGCTTCGCGCTCAACATCGCCGTCTGCTACGTGGTGGCCTACAGCGCCGCGCAGCCCTTCGTGGCCTGGCTGCTGAAGGGCGCCTCGGTCACCCTGCGCGACAACGTGGCCATGCTGGCCGGCATGGTGATCTTCACCGGCCTCAATTACCTGGGGCAGCGCTTTTTCGCCTTCCGCGGCGGCCAGAACGGGAAAAGCTGAGCCCGCGGGCCAAAAAAGTACGCAGAACCAGGCAGTTTTACAAAAAAAGCCCTTGCGCATCGCGCGCCCATTTGCTATAATACTTGGGCATTACGCACGGATAGGGCGATCCCCGGCCCCGTGGCCGCAAGGCTGGGCCGTGGGGAGAAGACCCCGCCCGGAGGTAATAACGAACTAAAGGAGGAAAAACAACAATGGCAGTCGTATCTATGAAGCAGCTGCTGGAGGCCGGCGTACACTTCGGCCACCAGACCCGCAGGTGGAACCCGAAAATGGCGGAGTACATCTACTGCGAGCGCAACGGCATCTACATCATCGACCTGCAGAAGACCGTGAAGAAGCTCGAGGAGGCGTACAACTTCGTGCGCGAGCTGGCCGAGAACGGCCAGAACATCCTCTTCGTCGGCACCAAGAAGCAGGCCGCCGAGGCCGTCAAGGAAGAGGCCGAGCGCGT
>DVOV01000157.1 GCA_018713375.1 Candidatus Scatomorpha stercorigallinarum
GGGGTCCTCGCACAGGAGGCCCGCGCCCGCCTCGCCGGCGATGCCGGTACCGATAGCGGAGCCTACGCCGCTGAGAGCCGCCGCCAGGCCCGCGCCGAGCAGGCCGAGAGCCATTCCGCCGAACTGTTCAAGAAACATTTTGATTTCCTCCTCTTATTTGTCAGTGTTGGTGACCGTTACGTACTTGGTGTTTACCGCCAGGGGCCTGAACGGCTTGCCGCCGTCCTCATAGAATTTGCCGAAGTACTCCAGGCACTGGAGTCGCAGGTCGTGCACGAAGCAGCCCAGCAGGTTGAGCGCGAAGTTCAGCGCGTTGCCCACCAGGGAGATGATGAGGAACACCACGATGTTCCCCGGTATCGCCGCGATGGTGTTGAACACCTGGGCGATGACGCTGCCGGCCAGCATCAGGGCCATCAGACGCGAATAGCTGAGTATGTCGCCGAAATAGCCGGTGACGCCGTTGTAGATGGCGCCGACGAAGCCGGTGAATATGCCGAAGCCCTTCTTGCCCCTGGCCGAGCCGATGAAGAGCATGACGACGCCGGTCGCCAGCACGACGGGTATCTTGCCTATCTTGCCTATGCCCAGCACCCAGCAGCCTATGCCGAGGAAGATGACCCACCAGGTGCCCTCCTCGAACACGGCGGAGAACACTTCGCCGCGCCTGATCTTTATCGCCACGCTGACGATCATGCCGGTGATGATCTGTACGAAGCCCAGGCACATGGCGCCGATGAGTATCATGATGGTGTCGTTCAGCGGCGTGAACAGCGCCGGCAGGCCCTGCCACGTCGTGCCGGGATCGATTATCCTCGCTATCTGCACCGGCGCGTCGGAGAACAGGCCTCCCGTCACCGCGCCCCAGATGGTGGTGGAGATGCCGCACCAGAGCATGAGCTCGAAGAAATTGCGCATCCCCTTCTGCGGCTTTTTCTTGGCCAGGATGACCGCCGCCGCGATGACCATCAGTATGCCGTAGCCCATATCTGCCAGCATGATGCCGTAGAACAGTATGAAGAACGGGGCCATCAGCGGGTTGGGGTCCACGTTGTTATAGGCCGGGAGCGAATACATCTCCGTGACCATATTCAGCGCGCGCGTCAGCCTGTTGTTTTTGAGCTTGACGGGCACTTCGGGGTATTCGTCCTCCGTGGGGTCGGCGGTCTCCCAGGCGCAGTCGTATTTTTCCAGCGTCCTGGCCAGGTCGGCCTCGCGTTCGGCCTCCACCCAGCCGCTGAGGCAGACGGTGCTGTCCGTCCGCAGCAGCTTGCCCTCGGCCTCCGCGCGGGCGATGCGCGTGCCCAGCGTATCTGCGCGCAGCTTCAGCTCGTCGCGCGTATCCGCGTGCGAGGCTATCGCCGCGGCGCACTGCTGCTTTTCCTCCGCCAGGGCGGAGAGGCGCTTCTCCGCCGCCGCGATGCCCTCTTTGGCGGTGCCGGCGGTCTCCTGCACCGTCATCACGGAAAATCCAAGCGGCCGCAGGGCCTCCGCCGCCGCGTCCTGCTCCTCCTTCAGGCAGATGAGCACCGCGTAGTGCAGCGCCTTGTCGTCCGAAACGCGCAGGAGCTGCGCCTCCGGCGCCGCGGCGCCGAGCGCCAGGTCGGCCTCCGCCATATCCAGCGCCGCCGGGAAGGAGCACAGCGTCACCGCCGCGCGCTCCGTGCCGCGGAAGCTGAGCGGCATGTCCAGCTCCGCCCAGGGGCCGAGCGCCTCGATGGCCGCCTTTTCGCGCCCCTCCTCCGCCGTCGCGCGGCGGATGCGCTCTTCCAGCTCCGCGATATGCTCGCAGAGCTCCACGTCGGCGTCCAGCGTGCTCTCGTCAAGCACTTCGTCGATCCCCGCGCCCGGCAGCGGCGCGAGGAAGCTCTTTTTCGTCGGCGCGTACTTGTCCAGCAGCTTGAGTGCGTTGGTGATGGCGGCGTGGCGGGCCTTTTCCGTGGCGAGCCCGGTCTGGCCCATCTCCCGCAGCGCGGGGGTCGCCTCGTCCGTGGCCGCCTGTTCCTTGAGCTCAACGCAGCCGAGCAGCATCAGGTCCTTCAAAAGCGCCTTGCGCTCCGAGGCCACGGCCAGCAGCGTGAGCTTTTTCATCCTTTCGATCATGTCAGCCGTTCACTACCCTTTCCACGATGAGCGCCGCGGCCTTGCCTAGCCTGGCGTCCGCCCGCGCCCTCATCGCCGCCTTTTTGTTCTCCGTATCCGAGGCGAGCTGCCGCGCGTCCTCGCGCGCCTTCTCGTCGGACTTGGCCCGCAGCTCGGCCAGTTCGGACGCGGCCTTTCTGGCCGCCGCCTCGATGGCCGCCTTGCCCTCCGCAGCCGCGGCGGCCTCCGCCGCCTTTGCCGCGGCGATGGCCTCGGCCTTCAGCCGCCGGGCGCTTTCCTCCGCTTCGCTGATCGTCGTTATCGCTTCCAAAGACATTGATACACCTCCCGCCGAAACGGCGGAGAACGAGAGCAGTCTCCGCCAAATTAGTTTGCCTCTAACATAATAGCAAAAAAATCTCCGTTCATCAAGCAGTTTTCACTCACAAATTGACAAAATTACAACCATTTAACGTCCTGAAACGCCGTCAATTTTTTGTCAATCCCTACGAAAGCGGGCCTTTTCTCCCGCCCGGCCCATTACCCACTTGCCATTTCCGTTTTCAGGTATTATAATGATTTATAATTGCGCGCACGTAAGGAGGAGTACCCAAATGAGCGACACCCGCCGCCGCTTCGGCGACCGCAAGGAAGGCCGGCGCCTGCGCACCATCACCCCCCTGATGGCCTTCACGCCCTTCATCATGATCGACCGCAACGACTCCTGCAACCAGTTTGCCGGCGCCGTGGAGATATCGGAGACGGACCGCTGGCTGCGCGCCAAGCGCGCCGAGGGCTACAAGGGCCTGGGCATGGTCCACCTCTTCATCGCCGCCTACATACGCGTCCTCTGCCACCTGCCGGGCCTCAACCGCTTCGTCTCCGGCCAGCGTGTCTACGCCCGCAACACCATCACCATCAATATGATGGTCAAGCGCGGCATCACGGTGGACTCTGAGGAGACCTGCGCGAAGGTCGATTTCGAGCTGACGGACACCATTTATGACGTCTACCGCAAGATGAACGACGCCGTGGAGGAGATCCGCTCCAGCGACGACAGCGGCACGGAGAAGGCCGCGCGTATCCTCATGAGCACGCCGCGCCTGCTGCTGAAGCTGGCCGTCAAGCTCATCAAGCTGGCCGACTACTTCGACTGGCTGCCGATGTCGCTGCTGCGCGTCAGCCCCTTCCACGGCTCGATGATCATCACCGACCTGGGCTCGCTGGGCATCGGCCCCATTTACCACCACATCTACAACTTCGGCAACCTGCCGGTGTTCCTGGCCTTCGGCGCCAAGCGGCGCGAGGTGGAGCTGGACCGCCACGGCCAGCCCGTGGAGCACAAATACGTTGACTACAAGATCGTCTGCGACGAGCGCATCTGCGACGGCAACTACTACGCCAGCGCTTTCAAATACCTGCGCTACTACCTCAAAAACCCCCACGAGCTTGAGCGCGCCCCCGAAAAGATCATCGAAGACATCGACTGACCGGGCTGCGCCCGGAGGCAGAGCGCGGCGCGCTCGCCGCGAGGTGCGTCACGGAAGCAGAGCGCGGGCGCGCGCCGTTGGACCGCGGAGGGACCTCCCTCCGCGGTTTGCTTTGCCTGTTGTATTATCGATTATCGATAAATTTTTCTTGACTTTCGGTAATTCGCGTGCTATGCTCGTCCGTGAAAGGGGGAGTTTTCTTGAAACAGAAAGAACTCTCGGTCTGGCTACGGATCATACTTGCCCTGGGCGCGCTGTGCGTGCTGTTCCTGGCGCTGGTGTTCGTGCCCTCCGTGGGGCAGGACATCGCCGGGGAAAATCCAAACCTCGCGCCGGCCTATCTTCCCTGCCTGATATTTTTCTGGGTGACGACGATACCCGTATACGCCTTCATCGCCCTCGTGTGGCTGATAGCTGTGGAGATCGGCCGCGACAACAGCTTCTGCCGCAAAAACGCCGACCGCCTGCGCGCGTGCAGCCTGCTCGCCCTGCTGGACACGGTGCTGTACCTGCTGGCGGCGGTGGTGCTGGCGTATTTCCACCTGCTGCACATCTCGCTCATCATCGGCGGGGTCGTCCTCTGCGCCATCGGCTCGGCGGTCAGCGTCTGCTGCGCCGCGCTCTCCCACCTGACGCGCAAGGCGGCCGACATGCAGTCGGAAAACGACCTGACCATCTGAGGTGCCGCCATGATACGCATAAACCTCGACGTCATGCTCGCCCGGCGCAAACTGAGCCTCACGGAGCTCAGCGAGCGCGTGGGCATCACGCTGGCCAACCTCTCCGTCCTCAAAACAGGCAAGGCGAAGGCCGTGCGCTTCTCCACACTGGACGCGCTCTGCCGCGCGCTGGACTGCCAGCCCGGGGACATCCTTGAATACACGGAGGATGGAAAAAATGACTGAGCTCACGCGCCCTTCCTCCCGCGACTGGCTGCTGCTGCCCGCCGCCCTGGCCCTCGCCCTGCTCTGGAGGGCGGTGTTCCCGTTCTATCAGCTCATCTGCCTCGCCCTCGGCGACGGCGGCCCGGCCCTCGGCATCACCGCCGTGACGGCGGCCATCTGGGCGGCGGCGCTGCTCTTCCTGGGCAAAAGCACGCGCTGGAACGCATATAGCATCTTCCTCGCCGCCGGCGTGCTGCTGCTCGCGCTCTGCTGCGCCGTATATGGCGACGCCTCCGTGCGCGCGGTGAACTGCGTGCTCATCCTCTGCGCCTCCGCACTGGCCTTTTTCTCGCTCTCCGGCGTCTCCGGGCGCGGGCTGACGGACGCGCGCTGCACATACGAGGCCGTGGGCCTCGCCCTCCGCGCGCTGTTCTCCCGCTGGGGCGAGCCCTTCCGCCTGCTGGGTTCCCTCTTCCGCGGCGACGGCCGCGGGCGGGTCCGCGGCGTGGCGCTCGGCGCGCTCTGCGCCCTGCCGCTGCTGCTCCTGTGCGGCACGCTGCTCGCCTCGGCGGACGCCGTGTTCAGCGGCGTGTTCGGCTCCTTTGCGGACTGGCTGATGGACCTCGACGCGCTGAGCGCGCTGTTCAAGGCGCTGGACACGCTCTTTTTCACGCTCTGCTTCTTCTCCGCCGTCTTTTTTCTCTGCCATCCGCCCGCGGAGGGCAACGCTGAGGCACAGGGGCCGGCGGAGGAGCGTCTCGAGCGCAGCGCCGTGCCCTACGTCACGGCCCTCACGCTTCTCTGCTCGCTCTATGCCCTATTCGCCGCCGTGCAGTTCGAATACCTCTTCGGCGGGGCAGAGGCCGCCGCCATGGAGGGCGGCTGGGCCGAATACGCCCGCAGCGGCTTCATGCAGCTGGTGCTCGTCGCGGCGGTGGACCTGGCCGTGCTGCTGTTCTGCGCGGTGCGCGCCGGGCATTCCCGCGCCGTGCGCATCCTCTGCCTGCTGCTGGCGGCGCTGACGGCGGTCATCCTCGCCTCCGCCTTCTGGCGCATGAGGCTCTATATCCTCGCCTACGGCCTCAGCGTCCTGCGGGCGATGACGCTCTGGGCCATGGCCTTCATCCTCTGTTGCCTTGTCCTCGCCTCGGTGAAGGCCCTGCGCCCCGGCTTCCGTTTCTGGCCCTGGTTCGCCGCCATCGGCCTCGCCGGCTGGATAGCCTTCAACCTCTGCAATGTGGACGCCCGCGTCGCCGGCTGGAACGTTGACGCCTACCTCGCCGGCGAGCTGGAGAGCGTGGACACCGCCTATCTCGCCGGCCTCTCGCCGGACGTCCTCCCCGCCCTGCGCCGCCTGCAGGCGTCCAAGCCCACGCCGGAGCTCGCCTCGCTCATCGCCGCCCTCGAGTCCCTCGCCGGCAGCGATTGGACGGAGTGGAGCCTCTCAAATGTGCGCTATGACTGAATGCGGGTTTACATAATATTTCGAGCGTGTAAAAAAACACCGCCCTTCCGCGTGGCCTCCGCCGCCCGGAAGGGCGTTATCATATTCAGCAGCCCCGCTGCGGCGCACCGAGGAACACCTCCGCCAAGCGTTCAAACTCCTCTGCGTCGCCGCTCGCGTACAGCTCCAGCGCGCCTATGCGCCGCGCGTTGCAGGCGATGCCGGCCTCGCGCAGCAGGCAGGCGAGTTCCCGCGCGCCGGCGGCGCCGGTGTCGATGAGCGTCACGCCCGGGCCCAGCAGGCCGGCGATGGCCTCCCCCAGCAGCGGGTAGTGCGTGCAGCCGAGGATCAGCGTGTCCACCGCGCCGCCGGCAAAGGGCCGCAGGCAGCGCTCGAGCGCCGCGCGGACGCCGCCGTCGCCAAGCGAGGTGCGCCCGCTCTCCACCAGCGGCACCAGCTCGCCGGTGCCCTCGGTGACGACCTCGATGCCCGGCTCCATGGCCGCTATCTCCCGAGCGAAGGCGCCGCTGCGCGCGGTGGCCATGGTGGCGAGCACGCCCACGCGGCCAATCTTTGTCGCCTGCACGGCCTCCCGCGCCGCCGGCACCACCACGCCCGTCACGGGCAGGCGCGATGCGCGCGACACGGCCCCCAGGCAGTTGGAGCTCACCGTGCCGCAGGCCACAAGTATGGCCTTCACGCCGTGCGAGAGCAGGAAGCGCGTGTCGTCAAGAGCGATACCCTCCAGCTCCTCCACGCTGCGCCCACCGTAGGGGACGCGCGCCGTGTCGCCGAAATAGACGATGTCCTCCGCCGGAAGAAGCTTCTGCAGCTCGCGCACGGCGGTCAGCCCGCCGAGGCCGGAGTCAAATATGCCGACTGGTCGAAGATCCATAGAACCTCCAGGATGCGCAGAGCGCAAAAAAGAATAAGGCGCGCCGCGAACGGCGCGCCTTTGATTATAGCTGATTACTTGTTGCGCACGCTGTCGATGTGAGCGGTGAGGTCGAGCATCTTGTTGGAGAAGCCCCACTCGTTATCGTACCAGGCAACGAGCTTCACGAAGTTGGGGTTGAGGCTGATGCCGGCCTTGGCGTCGAAGATGGAGGTGTGGGGATCGGTGCGGAAGTCGCTGGAGACGACCTCCTCGTCCACGTACTCCATGACACCGGCCATGGGGCCGTCAACGGCGGCCTTGACGGCGGCGCAGATCTCGTCCATGGTGGCGCCCTTCTCGAGGCGGCAGGTGAGGTCAACGATGGAGACGTCGGCGCTGGGGATACGCATGCTCATGCCGGTCAGCTTGCCCTTCAGCTCGGGGATGACCTTGCCGACAGCCTTGGCGGCGCCGGTGGTGGTGGGGATGATGTTGTCGAAGCAGCTGCGGCTCAGGCGCCAGTTCTTCTTGGAGAAGGCGTCAACGACGTTCTGGGTCGCGGTGCCGGCGTGGACGGTGGTCATGAGGCCCTCGACTATGCCGAACTTGTCGTTGATGA
>DVOV01000158.1 GCA_018713375.1 Candidatus Scatomorpha stercorigallinarum
CGAGTGCCTCAAGGGCTGCGCTTACCTGCGCCACTACGACAAATTCCCGCGCATACTGACGCGCGAGATATACAATAACGCCGGCATCATCATGGGCGACCACATGATGAACAAAGCGCTCAACTCCTGCGCCCTCTGCGGCCAGTGCACCGTCACCTGCCCCAACGGCTATGACATGGCGGAGATCTGCCTCTCCGCGCGCGAGAATATGGTGGCCACCGGCAAAATGAGCCTGGCCGTACACGAGTTTGCCCTCTATGACCAGATATTCTCCAACGGCGAGGCGTTTTTGTGCCGCAGGCAGCCGGGCTATGAGCGCTGCCGCTATGTGTTCTTCCCCGGCTGCCAGGCCGGCGCCGTGGCCCCGGAGGTCATCGAGCGCGCCTATGCCGACCTCTGCGCCCGCCTGGAGGGCGGCGTGGCGCTCATCCTCGGCTGCTGCGGGGCCGTCTCCCGCTGGGCCGGCCGCACGGAGCTGACAGAGGAGACGGACGGACAGCTGCGCTCCGCGCTGGAGTCCCTCGGCTCGCCGGAGGTCATCGCCGGCTGCCCCACCTGCGCCGTCACGCTGCGCGCTCTCTCCGCCGCCCCCGTGCGCGGCGTCTGGGACACGCTGCTGGATATCGGCCTGCCGGCGACGGCCTCCCACGCCGGCGGCACCGCCGCGCTGCACGACTCCTGCGGCGCGCGCGGGGACGCCTCCACGCAGTCCGCCGTGCGCGAGCTGCTGGGCCGGCTGGGCTTTGAGATAAAAGAGGGCGAATGGAGCGGCGACCGCGCCCCCTGCTGCGGCTACGGCGGGCTGGTGTCCTATGCTGCCCCGCAGGTGGCCTCGGAACTGGCGCGAAGCTGCGTGGAGGCCCCCTCCCTGCCGCAGGTCACCTACTGCATGGCCTGCCGCGACCGCCTCGCGCGCGAGGGCGCTCAGAGCGTGCACCTGCTGGAGCTCGTCTATGGCGTGCAGGCCGCCCAGACGCCCGGCATCAGTGAAAAACGCAGGAACCGCCTGCTGCTGAAGCAGACGCTGCTGCGGGATATATGGGGTGAGGATGTGCAGAAAAAAGACCTCGGCTTCCGCCTGGACATCACGGACGAGGCCCGCGCGCTGATGGAAGAGCGCATGATACTGGATACGGACGTACAGCAGGTGATGCAGCGCTACCGCGAGAGCGGCGAGGCCGTGCTGGAAAACGAGAGCGGCCTGCTGGTGACGCGCGCACGGCTGGGCAACGTCACCTTCTGGGCGAAATTCACCGAGGAGCCGGACGGCTACACCGTCCGCCGCGTTTACAGCCACCGCATGACGATAGAGACGAGGTGAGGACATGCCTGAAGAAAAGAGCTATTACGTCATCGACCCGGAGGGCAAACTGACCTGCCACAAGTGCGGCGTGCCGCTGGTGAAGGACAACGCCGTGTTTGGCTATCTGGACAACGCCTTCCCCGTGGAGCTGCCCGTCTGCCCCAAATGCGGCTTCGTCTACGTCCCCGAGGAGCTGGCCATGGGCAAGGTGCTCTCCGTGGAAAAAGTACTGGAGGACAAATGACCCGCCATCCCGGCGGCGAAGCCGCCACGCTGCGCCTCCTGTCCCTGTCCGGCATAGCCCCGCCCTGCCGCGTCGTCGACCTCGGCGCAGGCGATGGGGACGCTGTGCGCGCCCTGCGCGCGCGGGGCTTCGGCGCCGTGGGCATTGACCTCTCCCCCGGGGCGGATGTGGAGCGCGGCGACATCCTCGCCCCGCCCTTCCCGCCTGGCAGCTTTGACGCGGCGCTCAGCCAGTGCGCCTTCTTCCTCACAGGCGACGTGCTGGCCGCCTTCCGCGCGGCGTATTCCCTTCTGCGCCCCGGCGGAGTGTTCATGTACTCGGACATCGTCCCCGGCGGCGGGGAGGCATTGCGCGCCCTCGCGGAAAACGCCGGTTTTTCCCTCGTATCCATCGAGGACACCACGCCGCAGTGGCGTGAATACTACATCCGCGCCCTCTGGCAGGGCGCGGCGGAGCCGCCGCCAAAAGGAGCAGATATCAGGCGCAGCCGCTATCTCAGCGCCATATTCCGCCGCCCCTGAAGCGGCGGGCGTTCAAAAGGAGGACACATGGACGTATTCGACCGTATGTTGGAACTCGCGCGCGAGGGCTATGACTGCGCGCAGATCATGCTCACCCTCGCCCTGGACATGGACGGCAAGTCCGACCCCGACCTCGTGCGCGCGATGGGCGGGCTCAGCCTCGGCGTCGCCGGCGGCGGGGATATCTGCGGCGCGCTCAGCGGCGGGGCCTGCCTGCTGGCCTATTTTGCCGGCCGCGGCGCCCCGGGCGAGCAGCCCCACCCCAAGCTGGGCGAGATGTACGCCTCCCTCCGCGAGTGGTTCAGCGAATACACCGCCGGCTACGGCGGCGACAGCTGCCGCTGCATACTCGCCGGGGACGAGCGCAACCGCGTCATGCGCTGCCCCCTTGTCGTCCAGGCCGTCTTTGAAAAGTGCTGCGGCCTGCTGGAGATGAACGGCATCCTCTGAGCGCCGCGGACAGAAAGGCTCGTATATGACTCCATTCGCCACCACGACCAGCGTCTGCCCCGTCTGCCTGCGCCCGATACCGGCGGAAAAGGCGGTCGGGGACGACGGCTTTATCCACCTTGTCAAGACCTGCCCCGAGCACGGGTATTTCGACGTCCTCATCTGGGAGGGCGGCATCGTCGATCACCTGCTCTGGAACACCGCCGGCAAGGGCGGCGGCAACCGCCCGCCGGTCACCGTCCCCGCCGCCGCTGACTGCCCGCGCTCCTGCGGCCTCTGTGACGAGCACGAGAGCGCTGGCTGCTGCGTGCTGCTGGAGCTGACGGACCGCTGCGGCCTCAAATGCCCCGTCTGCTTCGCCTCCGCCGGCGAGGGCGAGGGCCGCGACCTCCCGCTGGAGGACGTCGCGCGGCTCTACGACATGCTGATGGCCCGCGGCGGGCCCTTCAACATCCAGCTCTCCGGCGGCGAGCCCACCGTGCGCGACGACCTGCCGGAGATCGTCGCCCTCGGCCGCGAAAAGGGCTTCAGCTACTTCCAGCTGAACACGAACGGCCTGCGCCTGGCCACGGAGGTCGGCTATGCGGAAAAACTGCGCCGCGCGGGCGTCTCCTGCGCCTTTTTGCAGTTCGACGGCCTGGACGACAGCATCTACCGCGTCCTCCGCGGCCGCGCTCTGCTTTCGCTCAAGCTGAAGGCCGTTGAAAACTGCGCCGCGGCCGGCCTGCCCGTGGTGCTGGTACCCACGCTCGCCCCCGGCGTCAACGACGGCGCGCTGGGCGATATCCTGCGCTTCGGCCTGGAACGCATGCCCGCCGTGCGCGGCGTACACATCCAGCCCATCAGCTACTTTGGCCGCTGCGCCCTGCCCGAGCCCGAGCGCCGCCTAACCATCCCCCGCGTCCTGCGGGAGATCGAGCGCCAGACGGGCGGGCTGATGCGCGTTACCGACTTCGGCGGCGGCGGGGCGGAGAGCTCCTACTGCTCCTTCCACGCCAGCTACCGCCGCCGGGCCGACGGCTCGCTGAAGGCCCTCCCCCGCCGACGCGGGGAATGCTGCTGCGTCAAGAGCGCGGACGCCCGCGACTTCGTCGCCGGCCACTGGGGCGCGCAGGAGGAAGGCGGCGGGCGCGACGGCTTCGACGAATTCCTCGCCGAGGCCCGCGCCAGCACCTTCACCGTCTCCGGCATGGTGTTCCAGGACGCGATGAACCTCGACCTCGAGCGCCTGCGCCGCTGCCACATCTGCGAAGCCGACCTCGAATACGGCATGGTGCCCTTCTGCGCCTATAACCTGACGGACACCGCCGGCCGCGCCCTCTACCGCCGATGATGCGCTCGCGGCTGGACAACTGGATATGCTCCCTCGAGGGCCTTCCCGAGCTAACGCCCGATGCCCTTGCTGCATTGCAGCTTGAGCGGCTGAACGCGCTGCTCGCGCGAGAGCGCGCTCGCGGCGGCTTTTATTCCGGCCTGCCCGCGCGGCTCGAGAGCCTTTCCCAGCTCTCCTCCCTGCCCTTCACCACGCCGCGGCAGCTCGCGGAGAACGCCGGCGCCATGCTGCTCTGTTCGCAGTCGGAGATAAGCCGCGTCATCAGCGGCGCCACCAGCGGCACCACCGGCCCCGCCAAGCGCGTGTTCTACACGGAGCGCGACATCGCCCACACCGTAGGCTTTTTCGCCGCCGGCATCGGCGAGTTCACCTCCGCGGGTGACACGGTGATGATAGCCATGCCCTTCTCCGGCCCCTTCGGCCTCGGCGACCTCATCGCCCGCGCCGTCGAGAGCCTGGGCGCGCGCGCCCTGCGCACGGGCGTGGCGCGCACATATTCATCCCTCTGCGCGGAGCTGGACGATGAGCGCCCCTCCGCCTATATCGGCATGCCCGTCCCGCTGCTGGCGACGCTTAGATATTATGTAAACTTAAATGGCCGCCTCCCCTCCCTCCGCCGCGCGCTGATATCCGGCGACGCCTGCCCGCGCGGCGTCGTACAGGAGATAGAAAAGCTGCTCGGCGGGCCGCTCTTCCCACACTACGGCTCGCGCGAGATGTGCCTCGGCGGCGCCATCACCTGCCCCGCGCACGAGGGGATGCACCTGCGGGCCAACCACATCCTCGCGGAGATCGTCTCCCCGGAGGGCGAGCCCCTCCCGGACGGCGAATGGGGCGAGCTGGTGATAACGACGCTGGACATGGAGGCCCTGCCGCTCATACGCTACCGCACGGGCGACCGCACGCGCTTGCTGCCGGGGCCCTGCCCCTGCGGGAGCTACGCGCCGCGGCTCGACCGCGTCAGCCGCCTTGACGCGCGCGAGAGCTTCATGGAGCGCCTTGATTCCGCCCTTTTCCCGCTCCCCGGCCTCCTTGACTATGATGCCCGCCTGCTTCCCGGCCGGCTTGAAATATCCGCCGTCACGCTGGACGGCCGGGACGGCGGCCTTGCCGCCGCGGCCGCGCCGCTGCTGCCCGGCGCGGAGATATCCGTCTCCTGCCGCCGCGCGGACGGCGGCGGCGTCCCCTCCCCGCGCAAGCGGACGCTGCTTTGAACAGCATGAAAAAAAGGCCCGTCACCGGGCCTTTTTTCATCTTACGGGCAGATATGCCGTGGGATCGACGCTCTCTCCGTTCACCCTCATGGCAAAGTGCAGGTGATAGGGCGAGTTCGTCTCGCAGATGGCCGTCGTGCCGACGGAGCCGATGGTGTCCCCCAGCGACACACTGTCCCCCGCCACCACAGTCGGCAGCGCGGCCAGGTTGGAGTATACGCTGACGATGCCCGCGCCGTGGTCGATGACCACCGTCGTGCCATAGAGCCCGTCGTCATATACCTCCGTCACCGTGCCGCCGGCGGCGGCCTTCACCGGTTCGCCCAGCGGGGCGAGGATGTCCAGCCCGTCGTGCGTGCGCCAGTCGCCCATCGTGCGGTCATAGGCCAGCGTGTCCATGATATAGCCCACGTCCACCTCCCCGCTGAGCGGCCAGCCATAAGTCGCGGGGCCCGTCTCCTCCTGCGCCGGCTCCTCCTGCACGGCCGGCTGCTCTGACGGCTCTTCTGCCGCCACCTCCGGCGGCTCCGGCTGCGGCTCGGCGATGACCTCCACAGCATCCTCCGGCACCTGCCACTCCGTCTCGTCTGCCTCCGGCGTCGCCGCCGGCGTGGGCGCGGGAGTCACGGCCGCTGGCGTGGGCGCCGCGGTGGCAGAAAGCGAGATGTCGCCGATGTCGTCCTTCTGCACAGTCCTATTCCCGCTCAGCAGGCTCCAGGCCGAAACGCCGATCACCGCCGCGCAGAGGAAAAGGACTATGTAGAAGCCCTTCCCATTAAAAAAGCCGTCCAGCTTGCCGCCGGAACCCTTGTTATTTTCGTCCATCACGAAACCTCCAACAGATGTTGTCGGAGGTTATTGTTACCAGCTGGCAATCATTATATACATCCCCGGGGGAAGTTATTTATCCTCAATTTCTCTGTATTGTGAAGATGCTGCCTTCATATTATCAAAAGAGGGAAACCACCCGGGCGCGCTCACCCCTCCCGGCCCCAGAAATCGTACTTGCAGACCGGGCACTTCGGGTAGTCAAAATCTATTACAGCGCCGCATTTGGGACACTTTTTCTGCGGCAGTTCCCCGGAATCCACGCCTTCTATCTCGCCCTCCGGCAGGAACAGCTCCACCTTGCCGCAGCCTTTGCAGACGTACACGTCGAGCTCCATAGCCCCAGCCAGCAAATTCGGCCAGTCGCCGAGTATCCACCCGGTGCGTCCCAGCTGGAAATCCTCCCGGCTCATGAACTGCATGTCCTCGCCGCAGCGCAGGCACTTCAACTTCCGCATATACGCACCTCCTTTTTTTTTAGTATATCATCCCCTGAGCGGGTCGCGCAAGGCCCGCCGGCCCAAATGCAAGCAAAACACCCCGGGATCTCACCCGGGGTGTTTTTTGATATTAAAGCGATTACTTGCTGAGGTTGAAGAAAGCGTCCTTGCCGGCGTACTGCGCGACGTCGAAGAGCTCCTCCTCGATGCGGAGCAGCTGGTTGTACTTGCAGACGCGGTCGGTGCGGCTGGGGGCGCCGGTCTTGATCTGGCCGGTGTTCAGGCCCACGACGAGGTCGGCGATGGTGGTGTCCTCGGTCTCGCCGGAGCGGTGGGACACGACGGTGGTGTAGCCGTGGCGGTTGGCGAGCTGGATGGTATCCAGGGTCTCGGTCAGGGTGCCGATCTGGTTGACCTTGATCAGGACGGAGTTGGCGACGTGCTTCTCCAGGCCGGTCTTGACGCGCTCGACGTTGGTGACGAACAGGTCGTCGCCGACGAGCTGCACGCGGTCGCCCAGGGCCTTGGTGAGCATGCTCCAGCCTTCCCAGTCGTCCTCGCCCATGCAGTCCTCCATGGAGATGATGGGGTAGGTGTCGGCGAACTTCTTCCACATGTTGACCATCTGCTGGCGGGTCATGGTCTTCTTGGCCTTCGGCAGAGTGTAGGTGCCGTCCTCGTGGTTGTACCAATCCGAAACGGCGGCGTCGATGGCGAGCATGAAGTCCTCGCCGGGCTTGTAGCCGGCTTCCTCAATGGCCTTGACGATGCACTTGAAGGCGTCCTCGTCCTTCTTCAGGTTGGGCCAACACCATCATCACATTTAAGTTCATTACCAACTCCCAAAATTAGTAACTTTTCATAATCTTGTAAAAACTCAAATT
>DVOV01000159.1 GCA_018713375.1 Candidatus Scatomorpha stercorigallinarum
GATGCCGTGGCGCTGGGAGTGGGCGACCAGATAGTAGTTTTCGTTGAGGATCTGGTCGATGAAGCGGCCGATCATGCTGTGCTCGCTGGTGCCGATGAGATAGAGGTCCTCGCCCTCGATCTTGTACATCATGCCGTCCATCTCGGCGAAGGACATCACGCCCTCCACCACCGCGCCGTGGATCATGAATGGCGGGATGACATAGGTGAAGCCCTTGCCGATCATGAAGTCGCGGGCATAGGCCAGCACGGCCTCGTGCAGGCGGGCGATGTCGCCCAGCAGGTAGTAGAAGCCGTTGCCGGCCACGCGGCGGGCGGCGTCCAGGTCGATGCCGCCGAAGCTCTCCATGATCTCCGTGTGGTAGGGAATGGGAAAATCTGGAACTGCCGGCTCGCCGAAGCGCTCGGCCTCCACGTTGCAGCTGTCGTCCGGCCCGAGGGGGACGCTGGGGTCGATCATCTGCGGGATGCGCAGCATGATGGCGTGGACCTTGCCCTCCAGCTCGCCCTCCATGGCCTCCAGCTCGGCCAGGCGGTCGGCCTGCGCCTTCACCTGGGCCTTCACGGCCTCGGCCTCGGCCAGCTTGGAGGGGTCCTTTTTCGCCTGGCCCATCAGCGCGCCGATCTGCTTGCTGAGGGCGTTGCGGGACGCGCGGAGGTCGTTCGCCTCGGTGATGGCGGCGCGCAGCCTGGCGTCGAGTTCGATGACCTCGTCCACCAGCGGCAGCTTTTCATCCTGGTACTTCTTCTTTATGTTCTCCTTGACGGCTTCCGGGTTCTCGCGCACAAATTTGATGTCAAGCATGGCTTTTTTCTCTCCTTACTGTTTTTTCAGCGCCTCAAGGGCGGATATCAGCGCTTCGCGGTCGTCCGCGCCGTAATATTCAAGTGTGATGCGCCCGCGGCTGTTGGGGCCCTCTGTCAGCTTCACCTTGCGGCCTAATGTGCTCTCCAGCCGCCGTGTGACTTCCTTCACATAGTCCACGCGCAGGACTTCCTCCGCCTGTGGCGCCTCCGGGGCCGGGGCGTTGAGCTTTTTCACCAGCTCCTCCGTGCGCCGCACGGAGAGGCCGTTTTTTATCACGGAACGCGCGGCGTCCAGCTGCGTCTCCTCTGTCCGCGCCCCGGCGATGGCCCGCGCGTGGCCGGCGGAGAGCAGGCCCTGTTCGATGAACTGCTGCACCTCCGGCGCCAGCGCCAGCAGACGCAGTGCGTTCGTCACCACGGGCCGCGATTTGCCGACCCGCTTGGCGGCCTCGTCCTGTGTGAGGCCGTATTCCTCAATCAGCGTGCGGTAGCCCTGCGCCTCCTCCAGCGGGTTCAGGTCCTCACGCTGTAGGTTTTCCACCAGCGCCAGCTCTGTCGCCAGGCGGTCGTCGGCCTCGATGATGCGCACGGGCACCTCGCCCAGCCCCGCCAGGCGCGAGGCGCGCCAGCGCCGCTCGCCGGCGATGATCTGATAGTAGCCGGACGGCAGGCGGCGCACGGTGATGGGCTGTATGAGCCCGTATTCGGCGATCGACGATGCCAGCTCGGCCAGGCTCTCTTCGTCGAAGTTCGCGCGCGGCTGGCCCTCGCGCGGCTCCAGCCGGGCGATGGGCACCAGCTCGACCTCGGACTTCGCCTGCTCTTCCTCGCCGAAGAGTGCGCCGAGGCCCGTGCCCAGTCCTCTCTTTGCGCTCAAAGCTCTTCCTCCCTCCGTATCAGCTCGTCAGCCAGGTGCAGGTAGGCCCTGCTGCCCTTTGACAGGCGGTCGTATTTGATGACTGGCATGCCGTGGCTGGGCGCCTCGGCTATGCGCACATTGCGTGGTATGCGCGTTTTATACACGGCGTTGCCGAAGAATTTCTGCACCTCCGCCGCTACTTCTTCGGAGAAGTTCGTGCGGCCGTCGAACATCGTCAGCACGATACCCTGGATGCCGAGCTCCGGGTTGAGCTTCTTTTTTGTCAGGCGGAAGGTGGTCATCAGGTCTGCGATGCCCTCCAGGGCGTAATACTCGCACTGCACGGGTATCAGCAGGCTGTCCGCCGCCGTGAGGGCGTTCACCGTCAGCAGTTCCAGCGAGGGCGGGCAGTCGATGAATATGTAGTCATAGCTCTCCTTCGTGCCCAGCAGCGCCGTTTTGAGGACGAACTCGCGGTTTTCCATGTCCACCAGCTCCACCGTGGCGCCTGAGAGCTCCTTGTTGGAGGGCAGTACGTCGCCATATGGCGTCTTGACCACGCAGTCCAGCGCCGGAGTGCCTCGCACGAGCAGGTCGTAGATGTTCGGCATGGCCTCCTTGGACGCGCCCATGCCGGAGGTGCTGTTCCCCTGAGGGTCGCAGTCCACGAGCAGGACGCGGCGATTGCGGCGCGTGAGCGCGGCCGCCAGGTTGACGCAGGTGGTGGTCTTGCCCACGCCGCCCTTCTGGTTGGCCACGGCTATCAGCTTGCCCATATCCTCGCCTCTCTTTCTTTGCTGCGTACTGCGCATATTATATCAGTGTCGGCGGGCCTTTTCAAGAGTTTCACGTGAAACACGGCCGCTTGCGCGCACAGTGTTTCACGTGAAACATCAACCGATGAGCGTGTCGATGTCCTCGACCGTCAGGCCGTCGTGCAGAGCGAGGTCGATGGCGTAGCCGATGAGCTTTGCAATGTCGCGCACGGATGCGTCGATATCGCGCGGCGTGACGAACATGCCGCGCGCGGCCTCGTCGGAGGAAAAGCAGGCGGCGTCCACGACGGTGGGCACGCCGATGGCGATGACGGGCGCGCCCAGCGTGCGCTCGCAGAGCTCGGCGCGGTCGTTGCCGACGCCGGAGCCGGGGACGATACCGGCGTTCGAGAGCTGCACCGTGCGGCAGAGCCGCTCCAGCCGGTTGGAGGCCAGGGCGTCAACGGCCAGTATCTTTGCCGGCGACACGGCCGCCGAGACGGCGCGCAGCAGCTCCGCGGTCTCCAGCCCTGTCGTGCCAAGCACGCCGGGCCGCACGGCGCAGACCTCGGAGAAGGCGGCGAAGTCCTCCGGCAGCTGCCTTTTCAGGTGGCGGGTGGCGAGGACGCTGTCAAGCGCCAGCGGCCCCACGGCGTCCGGCGTCATCGCGGCGTTGCCAAGGCCGGCGACGAGGGAACAGCCGCCGGCAGGGGGGAGCAGGGCGCGCAGTTCCCCGGCGAGCAGCTCCGCGGCCTCGGCGAAGGTGGCCTCGCGCCGTCGCAGGAGCGTGTCCAGTTCGACGGTGACATAGCGGCCGATGGGCTTACATAAAATACCAGCGCCCTCCTCGTCCAGGATATCGATGGCCGTGACGTTGAAGCCTCCGCGCTGCTCCTCGTGCAGGGCCACGCCGGGGATCTCCCCGCCCTGCCCGAGCATCTCCCGCTGCTCGAGGGCAAGGTCGGTGCGCGCGCTGCTGTACATAGTGGTCATGCCCCCTTCGGACACAAGATACGGTATAGTGTGCGCTGCGGCGGCGAAAGTATGCAAAAGTGCGGCCGTGGAGCAAAAAAGTCCTTGCTTTTTTGACTGAGGGATGGTAAAATAACTATCCGCGAGCGAATACGCGCGCGATTTTATAGGAGGAGGTGGCAAACAGAGCATGCCTAACATCAAGTCCGCCATGAAGCGCGACGCCAAGAGCAAGGTGGAGAACGCGAGGAACAAGGCGCAGAAGTCCGCGCTCAAGACCGTCCTGAAGAAGTTTGACGCGGCCGTGGCCGAGGGCAACAAGGAGGCGGCTGCCGGCACCTATAAAGTCGCTGTCAAGTCCGTCGACCGCGCCGCTGCCCGTGGCCTGATCCACAAGAACAGCGCCGCGCACAAGAAGAGCGCGATGACCCTCAAGCTCAACGCCATGAACTGACGTGCTGAGGCATATCGAAAGAGGCTGGGAAAAAGTTCCCGGCCTCTTTCGCTTTTTTAACTCCGCCGGGAGCCGTCAAATTAATACTTTACAAATGGCCCCGTATATGATAATCTACCATAGCACGCCCGCGCGCTGTGCCCTGGGGGCCCTTTCCTCCCGGCGCTCGGCCGCAGGGTATCAACAGCACAGAAAGGAACGATAAGCATGATCACCAAGGAGCAGAAGACCACCGTCATCCTGGACAACGCTACCCACGAGGGCGACACCGGCTCGCCGGAGGTGCAGATCGCCATCCTCTCCGAGCGTATCCGCCAGCTGACCGAGCACCTGAAGCAGCACCCGAAGGACGACCACAGCCGTCTGGGCATGTACAAGATGGTCGGCAAGCGCCGCCGCCTGCTTGATTACC
>DVOV01000160.1 GCA_018713375.1 Candidatus Scatomorpha stercorigallinarum
GGTTCCCGAAGCTCTGGCCCTTCAGTACGCCCTCCGTGAAGCGGTAGGCGAGCAGGCGCTCCATGGTGGGCTCCGTGTTCGCCAGGGCCTGGATGCAGTTGCGCACGTCGCCCGGGGGCGGCATCCCCAGGTCCTGGCGGAGCATGCCGCTGCCGCCGCCGTCGTCGGCCACGGTGACCACGGCCGTGATGTCCTCCGCGCAGCGCTTGAGCCCGCGCAGCATGGTGGAGAGCCCGGTGCCGCCGCCGATCACGACTATTTTCGGCCCGGAGCGTTCCTTTGCCATGTCCTCAGCCCCCCTTTTCCAGATCGCGGCAGCTCAGCGCCACGTCCGCGCCGCCGCGGATGAGCAGATCCGCCACCGCCCGCGCCACGGCCACGCTGCGGTGCCGCCCGCCCGTGCAGCCGACGGCGATGTTCAGCGTGTACTTGCCCTCCTCGGTATAGCGCGGCAGCAGGAAGCCGAGCAGCGGCTCCAGCAGCTCCATGAAGCGCTGCGCGCCCTCGCTCCCGAGCACGAAGTCGTACACCGGCGCGTCCAGCCCGGAGAGCGGCCGCAGCTCCTCCACGTAATAGGGGTTGGGCAAAAAGCGCACGTCCAGCACCAGGTCTGCGTCGAGCGGCAGGCCGTATTTATAGCCGAAGGCCGTCACCGTCACGGCCAGCCTCCGCTCGCGCGAGAGCGAGAGCAGGCCGGCTATGCGCGACTGCAGCGCGGCGGTGGTGAGGCCCGTGGTGTTGATGATATAGTCCGCCCGCTCGCGCACCGGCTCCAGCACGGCCGTCTCGCGCGCGATGGCGTCCTCGATGGAGTCGCCGGGGCTCATCAGCGGGTGCCTGCGGCGGGAGGACTTGTATCTGCGCACGAGCGTCTGCACGTCCGCCTCCACGAAGAGGATGCGGTACTCCAGCCCCGTGCTCCAGAGCCCGTCGAGCGTGGCAAAGAGCTGCGAGAGGCTCTCGCCTTCCCTCACGTCCGTCACCAGGGCCACGCGCTCGTATTTGCCCCCCGCCGCGCGGCAGAGCTCCGCGAAGCGCGGCAGCAGCGCGACGGGCATGTTGTCCACGCAGTAATAGCCCATGTCCTCGAGTATGTCCGCCGTCAGGCTCTTGCCCGCGCCGGACATGCCGGAAATGATAAGGAATTCCATAGTCGTTCTCCCGTGTACGCCCGGCGGCTCAGCCCTCCGGGCCCAGTATCCTGACCTCCGGCTCCAGCATCACGCCAAAGCGCTCAAAAACGCGCCGCTGCACCTCGGCGATGAGGGCGGTAACGTCCGCGTAAGTGGCCCCGCCGGCGTTGATGATGAAGCCCGCGTGCTTTTCCGACACCTTCGCGCCCCCCACGGCCAGGCCCTTGAGCCCCGCCTGGTCGATCATGGCGGCGGCGTAGCCGCCCTGCGGGCGCTTGAAGGTGCTACCCGCGCTGGGCCACTCCAGCGGCTGGCTGGCGCGGCGCTTTTCCGCCAGGGCGCGCATCCGCGCCGCGATCTCCGCGCCGCTGTCCGGCCGCAGGCGGAAGACGGCCCCCGTCAGGACGCGCCCGCTGCCCTCCAGCGCGCTGCGGCGGTAGGAGAGCCCCAGCTCCTCCGCGCCCATCGTCTCCGCCGAGCCGTCCGGCGAGAGGACGCGCGCCGAGGCCAGGACGTCCTTCATCTCCCCGCCGTAGGCCCCGGCGTTCATGAAAACGCCGCCGCCCACGCTGCCGGGGATGCCGTGGGCGAACTCCAGCCCGGCGAGCTGCGCGCGCTGGGCGGCCGCGGCCGCGCGGGCCATCGGGCAGCCGGCGCCGGCGCGCAGCTCTCCCCCCGCCGCGGACACGCCGTCCATGGCGGCGGTGCAGAGCACCACGGCGTCCAGCCCCCCGTCCGGAACCAGCAGGTTGGTGCCGCTGCCGATGACCACGGGCCGGACGCCCTCGCCGTACATGAGCTTCAGCAGCTTTGCGGCCTCGTCCTCGTCCGCGGGCAGGCAGAACAGCCGCGCCGGCCCGCCGATGCGGAAGGAGCAGTGCGCGCTCATGGGCTCGTATTCCCGCGCGCGCTCCGCGCTCAGCACGGCACGCAGCGCCCGCACAAGGCTCTCGCTCAAAGGCATGCTTTAAAAGTCCCTCCCCATGTTCACCAGCTCGTCGTGCTCGGCGGCGAGCGCCTGGGCGGCGTTATAGCCCATCTTCTTCTGGCGGTTGTTCATGGCCGCCAGCTCCAGTATCACGGCCAGGTTGCGCCCCGGCCGCACGGGTATGGTCACCATCGGCACGTTCACGCCCAGGATGTCGGTGTACTCCGTCTCCAGCCCCAGGCGGTCATAGGCCTTGCCGTCGTCCCAGAGCTCGAAGTTCACCACCAGGTCCACCTCGCTCTCCGGCTTCACGGCGCCCATGCCGAAGATGTGCCGCGCGTTGATGACGCCGATGCCGCGCAGCTCCATGTAATAGCGTATGAGCTCGGGGGCGGTGCCAATGAGCGTGGTGCGGTTTATGCGCCGCACCTCCACGGCGTCGTCGGCGATCAGGCGGTGGCCGCGCTTGATGAGCTCCAGGGCGGTCTCGCTCTTGCCCACGCCGGAGTCGCCGGTGATGAGCAGGCCCTCGCCGCTCACCTCCACCAGCACGCCGTGCATCGTCAGCCGCGGGGCCAGCGCGCTGCGCAGCAGGCTGATGAGGTCGGCCATGAAGGTGGATGTGTCCTCCTGCGTGGTCAGCAGCGTGCGGTCATAGCGCTCGGAGAGCTCCACCAGCTCCGGCAGCAGCTCCACGCCGTGGCAGGTGATGAGCGCAGAGAGGTCAAAGCGCATAAAGCGCTCCAGCGCCCGGCGGCGCTCCTCGGGCGCAAGCTGCTCAAGATAGCGCGTCTCCACGCGGCCGATGAGCTGCAAACGCTTGGGGTCGAAATAGTCGTAGAAGCCCGCGAGCTGCAGCGCGGGGCGGTTGACGTCGGCGGTCGATATGCGCGCGGTGTCAAAGTCCCTGGAAGCGTGCAGGACGCTCAGCCCCAGGTCCTTCACGATGCTGCTGAGAGCGATGGAATATTCGGACATGCCGCTGCCCCCTTTCTTTTACCTTACGCTATATTTTAACCACTTGGGAGGAGTTTGGCAACATATAAAATACGAGGGGGACGTTGTCCCCCTCGTAGGCTCCCCCTCTCCGCGCACAGCGCGGAGGTTGCGCCCACGGGGCGCAAGATAAGGTATCCCCGGCAGGCAAAGCCCGCCGGGGATTTTGGCCGCCCTATGCGGGCGGCCATTCCTATGCTTGCGGCGTTGGGTGCCTCTGACCGCACGGGGTTTTCTAATGTGTCCCATTTTGCTTAAGCAAAATGGGACTTAAATACGCCGCCCGCGCTTGAGGGCGCGGACGAGCG
>DVOV01000161.1 GCA_018713375.1 Candidatus Scatomorpha stercorigallinarum
GCCGAGGGCGTAGACGCGGTCAAGCTCGCTGACGGCCTCCTCATCCGGCAGTATGGGCAGGGCGATGCGGTCGGCCGGCGCCTGCGCGGCCTGGATGACGGCATAGTCGGGGTAAAGCGTCTCGGAGTAGTAGAGTATGGAGCAGGGGATGCACTGGCTGGTGTCCAGCGTGCCCGTGGCGGGGTCCCAGGCGAGGTCGCTGGTGAGGATGTAGAGGTTGACGGCGGGGGCGGCCACGTCGCCCAGGTAGTCCCCGCTCTCGCTGAAAACGGGCACGGTGTCCGCCACCACGTGGCTGTTGGTGATGAATATGTCAGTGGGCTCGCCGGCCTCGCCCACGCCGAAGCCGGAGCCGGTGTAGTAGCCGGCGTCATAGGAGATGGTGCCGTCCGAGCTCATGATGCCCATCTCCGGCAGCAGGGCGACGAAGCGGACGACGCCGCTGCGCGTATCGCGGATGTCCACGCCGCAGGCGGAGAGCGAGAGCAGCCCCAGCGCAAGGATGGCCGTCAGGGCGATGCTGATGATCTTCTTGCTTTTCATATCTGACCCCCCAGATTCATTCTGTCTCCAGCCACACGGCGGCGGCTGTGTTGTTGTCGTTATTTCCCGGCACGCGCTGCGCGAGCCGCGCGCGCATCAGCCCCAGCCACTCTTCGGGGCCCTGAGCGGCGGACAGGTCGGCGCACATCTCGTCTTCCAGCACGTACTCCCAGAAGCCGTCCGTACACATGAGGAAGGCATGGGCGCCCTTTTCCAGCGTCTCGGCGTGCGTCTCCACCTTCAGCTCGCCGTCCTGGCCCAGCGCGCGGTAGATGCGCGCGCGGTCCTCGTGGAAGCGAATCTGGTCGGGCGTGATATTGCCCAGCATCACGGCGATCTGCGAAGCGCTGTGGTCGCGCGTCTGGAACACCAGCGCGCCGTTGTGGAAGTGATATATCCTCGAATCGCCCACATGGGTCCAGGCGGCGCGGCCGCCGCCGAGCGCAAGGACGGTGATGGTGGTCTTCATGGCGCAGGCGCGCGTCTGCATGGAGAGCACGCGCCCGTGCGCGGCCTGCACCAGGGCGGCGAGCTCCGTCTCGCTGACGGCGCCGCTCCATAGCTCCTGTACGCACTCCGCCGCCGCGCGGGAGGCCTTTTCGCCCCCGCCGTGGCCGCCGAGGCCGTCCGCCACCACGGCGCAGAGCGCGCCGCCGCGGTCTATGAACGCCAGGCAGTCCTCGTTGTACGGCCGGCCGCCGGTGTCCGTATAGCTGGCCGTGCGTATCATGCGCGCGTCCCCCTCTCCAGGCCGATGACGACGGCGGTGTAGTTGTCCTGCGTGGAGTAGCCCTTGGCGGACACGGCGCGGCGTATCTCCTCCGCCGCCTGCTCCGGCGGCAGCAGCAGCGCGTCCGCCAGCTCGGAGACGCCGAGGGCGTTATAGACGCCGTCGCTCATCAGCACCACGCGGTCGCCGGGCATCAGCGCGATGGGCGCGGCGGGGAAATCGACGTATTTCAGCCGCCCCATGCCGAGATAGCTCGTGAGCCCGCCGGCGCGCGGGTGGCTGAGGGCGGACTCGAAGCTGCGCTCGCCGTTCACCGCCGCGCACAGCAGCTCGTTGCGGTAAACATGCTCGCGATCCAGCGTATAGAGCGCGCCGTCGCGCAGCAGGGCGATGCGGCTGTCGCCCACGGAGACGAAACTCAGGCCGCCGTCACGTATCAGCGCGGCCACCAGCGTGGAGCCGCTGCGCGAGGCCCCGCCGGGGCCCAGCAGGCCGTTCACGGCGTTGTTCGCCCGCCTCAGCAGCTCCAGCAGCACCAGCTGCGGCTCGCCCTGGACGTTGCAGAAGCTGTCAAAAAAAGCGCTCACGGCGCACTGGCTGACCCTGTCGCCGTCCGCGAGGCCGCCCATGCCGTCCGCCACCACGGCCAGCAGGCCGTGCTCGGGCCACAGCTCCTCCGGCAGTACGGCGAAGCAGTCCTGCTGGCTCTCCCGCGCGCCGGTCTCGTGCACCTTGCCCACGGAGAGCGTCACGCCGCCCGCGCAAGCCGCCGGGGCGCGCCGCCGGCGCGCGCGGACGATGAAAAACACGGCCAGGGCGATGAGCAGCGCCAGTGCGGCCGCGCCCGCCGCGATCATCCAGCCCTCCAGGGCGAAGCCCGCTGCCTCCGCCGCGCCGGCAGCGGCCGGCGTGGGCGTGGGCGGCGGCAGGGTGGGCAGCGGCGTGGGCGAAGGCGTCCCCGGCGTATAAGCGCTCACGGCCCCCGATGGGGGCAGGGGGAAGCTGCCCGTCAGCAGAAGCCCCCAGAGCCCGTTCGCCGCCGTCATCGCGCTTCCTCTTCCCAGCCGAACTGCTCGCCGCACAGCCCCACGAACATCAGCTTGGTAGTGCCGATGGATATCACGTCGTAGTTGTGTATCTCCACCGCGCCCAGCACCGTCTTGCCGTTTACTTTGATGAGGTTGCGCCCGGCGCTGGGGCCCACGTAATAGACGCGCTCGCTGCTGTCATAGGCGACCATGGCGTGGTTCTTGCGCGAGATCTGCTGGTCGCCGCGGATGTGGATGTCGCCGGTCTCGCGGCCGATGTAGTTGTAGCCGGCGTGGATGCGGAAGTCGCTGCCGCGGCAGGAGCCCTCGATGCAGACGAGCCAGCCGACGACCGGCTCCGGCCGCCCCTCGGCGGAGTCGGCGCCGATGATGGTGGGGTCGAAAGGCTCGATGCGCGCGTCGCGCTCCACGTCCACAGGCTCGGTGCGGCCCACGCCGGAGCCGCCCTGCGGCCCGCCCACGGGCTCCGTCTTGCCCACGGCGCCGCTGCACTCCGGGCAGCTGGTGTGGAGCGCCGCATTGTAATAGTGGCCGTTAGGGCACTGTACCATCTTGATCTCCATATTTTTACCTCCCACGTTGCTGTATTTTTAAGCTGTGCCCACTATAGCACAGGCGTACCCGCCCTCCGTCCAACTTTTTTCCGCCGCCGGGGGCGCAGTTCCGCCCCGGCCATTGCCAGGAGCGCAAGGTAGTGGTAAAATATCGTTCAATACAGCCTGCGGGCAGGAAAGAGGCGCTATATGTACGAGCTCATACGCACCGGGGAGCAGTCCTATTACATCGACTGCCCGGCCAAAATCGGCGTTTACGTGACCGGGGACGGGGCCTATCTCATCGACGCCGGCGGTGACAAGGACGCCGGCCGCCGCGCCCGGAAAATACTCGACGGGCAGGGCTGGAAGCTGCTGGGCATCCTCGTCACGCACTCCAACGCCGACCACATCGGCGGCTGCCAGTACCTGCAGCGCCAGACGGGCTGCCGGGTGTTCGCGCCGGGCATAGAGGCCCAGTTCACGCGCACGCCCATACTGGAGCCCGGCTTCCTCTACGGCGGCTTCCCGCCGGCGGCGCTCAGGCACAAGTTCCTCCTCGCCGCGCCCTGCGAATGCGAGGACGCCGCCTCGCCGGCATTCCCGCAGGAGGTAAAGGTGCTGCCGCTGCCGGGGCACTTTTTCGACATGTGCGGCTACCTGCTGCCGGACGGCACGGCCTTCATCGCCGACTGCGTCTCCAGCCCGGAGACGCTGGAAAAATACGGCTTCCCCTTCATCTACGACGTGGCGGCCTACCTGGCCACGCTCGACGCCCTGACCGGCGCCGGCGCGAAGATGTACGTCCCCTCCCACGCCGCGGCCTGCGAGGACATCGCGCCGCTGGCGGAGCTCAACCGGCGGCACGTGGAGGGCCTGTGCTCGCTGGTGCTGGAGCTCTGCGCGCAGCCGGTGACGTTCGAGGAGGCGCTCAAGCGCGCCTTTGACCGCCTGGGGCTCGAGCTGAACTTCCAGCAGTACGCCCTCGTGGGCTCCACGCTGCGCAGCTTCCTCGCCTATCTGCTCGACGCCGGGCGCGTGAGCGCCGAGTTTGCGGAAAACCGGCTGTTCTGGCGCTCCGTCTGATAAAAAACGGCGCAAAAACGCCCGGGACTTCGGTCCCGGGCGTTTTTTATTGGGCATATGGGCCGTTTACCGCTCCATGAAGCGGGCGAGGAAGTCGCGCGTCTCCTGCTTTTCCGGCGCGGTGAAGAGGCGCTCCGGCGCGCCCTGCTCCCAGATCACGCCGTCTTTCATGAACACCACGTTGGCGGAGACGTCGCGGGCGAAGGCCATCTCGTGCGTGACCACCAGCATGGTCATGCCGTCCGCGGCCAGAGCGCGCATGACGGAGAGCACCTCGCCCACCATCTCCGGGTCGAGGGCGCTCGTCGGCTCGTCGAAGAGCAGCACCTCCGGGTCCATGGCCAGCGCGCGGGCGATGGCCACGCGCTGCTTCATGCCGCCGGAGATCTGCCGGGGCTTGGCCATGATGTATGGCGCCATGCCCACGCGCTCGAGGTATTTCATGGCGTTGGCCTCCGCCTCCTCGGCGGAGCGCTTGAGCACCTTCATCTGGCCGATCATGCAGTTTTTCAGCACGGTCATGTTGTCAAAGAGGTTGAAGCTCTGGAACACCATGCCGACCTTGGCGCGGTACTTGTTGGCGTTGACCTTGCCGGTCACGACGCTCTCGCCGTGGTATATGACGTCGCCGCTGGTGGGCGTCTCCAGCAGGTTTATGCACCTGAGCAGCGTGCTCTTGCCGGAGCCGGAGGCGCCGATGATGCTGGTGACGTCGCCGGGGCGGACGTCGAAGTCTATGTCGCGCAGCACCTCGTTTATGCCGAAGCTCTTGGAGAGGTGGCGGACTTCAAGTATTGCGTCGCTCATTTACCGTCCCTCCCTTGAACTTCCGTTGCTGTTTTTGAGGCTTTCGCGCATACGCTTGCGCTCTTCTCCGTCGAACTCCGTGCTGCGCTCGTCAAACGGCGTGCCGCGGTCGGGGTGGCTGTAGGTACCGGCGGTCATGGTGAGGTCGTCGTTTTGTACCAGCTCGTAGCTGCTCTTGCCGTCCATGCGGCGCTCGAGCCAACGCAGCAGGAGCGACGCCGTGAGGGTCAGGATGAGATATCCGCCCATTTCCACAACCGCGCTCGGGAAGTACTGGAAGTTGATGCCGACAATCTGCCGGTGCGCCGAGAAGAAATCGGGGAAGCCGATTACGAACATGACGGACGTATCTTTGACGTTGATTATATAGTTGTTGCCTATCTGCGGCATGATATTGCGTATGGCCTGCGGCAGGATGACGCTGGTCATGGTCTGGAAGTGGTTC
>DVOV01000162.1 GCA_018713375.1 Candidatus Scatomorpha stercorigallinarum
CAAGATCGTCTGCGAGGCGCTCGATGAGCTGGGCATGGTCGATAACTCCTGCTATGTGCAGGGCGTCGGCTGCGGCGGCCTGGTCGTGACCTATTTCGATATCGACACCGTCGCCGCGCCTCACGGCAGGGCCTGCGCCGTGGCCAGCTCCTTCAAGCGCTGCAGCCCGGAGACGCTGGTGTTCACCTATCAGGGCGACGGCGATCTTGCCGCCATCGGCCTGGCGGAGACGATGTCCGCCGCCAACCGCGGCGAGAACTTCACCGTTATTTTCATAAACAACGGCATCTACGGCATGACCGGCGGCCAGCTTGCCCCCACCACGCTGCTGGGAACCAAGACCACCACCACGCCCTATGGCCGCAACATCAGGGAACATGGCGCCCCGCTGCACATGTGCGAGATACTGAGCCAGCTGGAGGCCCCCGCTTATATCGCGCGCGTCACCTGCGCGGACGTGCCCAATGTGCGCAAAGCGCGCGAGGCCGTGAAAAAGGCCTTCCAGTACCAGCTGGACGGCAAGGGCTTCAGCTTTGTGGAGTTCGTCTCCAACTGCCCGACCAACTGGGGCATGAGCCCGCAGGAGTCGCTGGACTATATCCACGATACGGTGCTGAAGGAATTCCCGCTCGGCGAATTCCGCGCGAAGTAAGGAGGACGGCATGGAAAAAAGTATCATCATCGCCGGCTTCGGCGGTCAGGGCGTCATGGTGGCGGGCCAGCTTCTGAGCTACACCGCCTGCGAGACGACCGACAAGTACGTCACGTTCTTCCCCTCCTACGGCGCGGAGATGCGCGGCGGCACGGCCAACTGCTATGTCGTCATCTCCGATGAGCCCGTCGGCGCGCCCAAGGTCAACAAGGCCGACTATCTGGTCGTGCTCAACGACCCCTCGCTCATGCGCTTCAAGAACGCCGTGGTCCCCGGCGGCACGATATTCGTCAACAGCTCCGTCGTCACGCACGACGTGGACCGCGACGACGTGCATGTCGTCAAGGTGGACGCCGGCAGCATCGCCTATGAGCTGGGCAACCCGAGGGTGATGAACCTGGTCATCGTCGGCGCCATCATCGGCTACACCGACCTCCTGCCCGCGCAGAACGTGCTGGAGACGGCGTTCAAGAAGCTGGGCGCCAAGCGCCCGGAGATGAACCCGCTGAACGAGGCGGCCTTCAAGCGCGGCCTCGAGATCGGCAAAGCGGCCCTGGCGGAGAAGAAATAAGCTGAAATAGAGAAAGCGGCGGGCGTGAGCCCGCCGCTTTTTTGCAGGATACGAGAGGGAAAAGGGCCCGCAGGGGCCCTTTTCCACCTGAAAAACTCAGAAATCGACAGGGATGAGCAGCAAAGAAGAGTCGCGGCCGCTCTGCGCGATGAGATACTCGCCCTCGCTGGTGGAAATGGCGAGCTGGGGCGTGTCCATAAAATAGGCGGTTATGGACAGACACTCGCCCGCGCCGAGCTCCGCATAGAAGCCCAGCTCCTCGCCGCGCTCGTATTCGCCGTCTTCGTCCATGACGACGCAGGAGAGCGTGACGTTCTCCAGATCGGCGGAGGAGAGGATGTACCAGGTGTCGGCCCCGGCGTCCAGGCTGATGCTGTCCAGTTCAGAGAAGCCGGGATTCTCAAAGCTGACGGCAAGGGTACCGGCGTGGCCGTCCTGCGGGAACCAGCGCTCGTCGAGCAGGCCCGTGAGCTCGTCATAGTCGAGCTCGAACTCCACCTGGCCCTCGTTGAAGGTGCCGATCTCATAGATATTGGCAAAGACCGTGAGCCCGTCCTCGTCAAGGTACCACTGGTCGCCGTCCAGCACGGTGGCCGCAAACTCCTCGACGTCGAAATAACGCGCGTCGTCGCCGGCTTCGTCGAGTATCTCCTGGAGCACGGCGGCTTTGAGCGCGTCAAAGTCCGCGGCGATGTCGCGGGCCGTCAGGCGCTCGCCCGTACGCACGTCAAAGCACGCGCCGTGTTCGCCATAGGCCTCCTGGATGCCGCCGGTGAAGTCGATGACAGAGTATTTGATGCTCAGCAGCTCGGTATCGGCGCGCAGGGCCTGCGCGCTGTTGTAGATGAAATAGCCGCCCCAGAGCATCTTCATGTCCTCGCTGCGGAGGTCGTAATCGTCCTTGGCAAGTTGCAGGTATTCCTGCTTCTTCTCGGCGCTGACGGCCAGCAGTGGGGAGAGCGTGTTCTCAATGCGCCTGGCGGCCGCGTCGTTGCCGGGGATGCGCACTTCCGGCTCGGCGGACTGGACGGTGAGCATGATGATGCCGTCCGAGTCCAGTATCTCGCTCTCATAGCTGAAGGAGATGATGGCGGGGGCGGCCTCTTCCTCGGCGAGCGGCCCGGCGCTGGGCGTGGGGGAGGGCGTGGCCTCTGGCGTGGGCGTGGGGACAGGCGTGGATACCGGTTCCGGCTCTTCGCCGCAGGCGGCAAGGGCGCAGAGCATCAGTGCGGCGAGCAGGAGCAAAACGATGCGCTTTTTCATAATATACCTCCTGAGCAGCGGCGCTGCTTTAAATATAGCATGGGCGGCATGTCGCATCCCGCCGTTTACCGTTATGACCGAAATGGCGCCGCTTTTGTTCCGCCCGGACGGATCATTTGTCCTCTATCGAGAAATGCAGCACATCCGGGCGCGCATAGTGGCCCACGCAGTCGAGCTCCATCTTGGCCGCCGGCACGCGCGTCATGTCGAGGTCGGCGAAAATGATGGCCTCGCGGTCCCAGACCGGCTCCGTCACATAGTGGCCGAAGGGGTCGATGACACAGCTTCCGCCGCGGCAGACGAGCTCCGGCAACCGCGCGATCTCATCCTGCGCGTTGAGCCCGGCGGGGTACATGGAGCGGGTGAAGAAGAGGTCGGCGTTGATGAAGTAGCAGCGGCCCTCCAGCGCGATGTGCTGGGCCGTGGCCTGCCACTCGGGGTTGTCGTTGGTGTTGGCGGAGATATAGAGCGAGACGCCCTTTTCATAGAGCGCTACGCGCGCCAGGGGCATGTAGCTCTCCCAGCAGATCATGCAGCCCATGGGGCCCCAGGGCGTGTCCACCACGGGGAAATAGCCGCGGTCGGCGTCGCCCCAGACGACGCGCTCGGAACCCGTGGGCTTCAGCTTGCGGTGTACGGGCGCCAGGCTGCCGTCGGGCAGGAAGATGAGGTTTGAATTGTACAGCGTCCCGGTTACAGCGTCCCGCTCGGATACGCCGATGCTCACATAGGCCCCGGCGGCGCGCGCAGCGGCGGAGAGCAGCTCCGTCTCCGGCCCGGGGACGACGATGGAGTTGTCGCAGTATAGCTTCCAGTCCTCACGCCCGGGGGCGGTGCGGGAGCCGACCGTGAAGCCGAAGGTCATGCCGTAAGGATAGCCGGGGATGAAGAGCTCGGGGAACACGATGAGCTCTGCCCCGCCGGCGGCGGCCTCGGCGATGAGGGCGGCGGCCTTCTCCGCGCTGGCGGCGGCGCTGAACATCACGGGTGCGGCCTGCACGACCGCTATTTTGCAGTTGGGTCTGATATCGCGCATGGGAAGTCACATCCTTTCTTATGGACATTGTAGCACATATTGCCCGGCCGTACCAGAGCGAGTTGTGACAAACGGCGCGTAGCGGCATATGATGTAGCGGCGGCTGAAAAAAGGCCGCCCCTTATACCATGGTGAAGGGAGTAGACCGAATGCCGAGATACTGCAACAATTGCAGCAACAGCTGCTGCCCGCCGTCCGGCACGGAAAGCCTTGACGACTGCCGTATGAACGTCGTCAAGTGTGGCTGCGGGGGCTGCAACCCCTGCGGAGGCGGCTGCATGCAGAGATGCTGCTTCATACCGGGGCCGACCGGGCCCACAGGGCCTGGCATCGACACGGTCGCGCCGTTCGTCGCCGGTACGCGCTACCGCGCGGGCGAGCTCGTGTTCTATAACGGCAGCCTCTATGAGGCCAACGTAAACGACCCCACGGGCACGCCCGGCACATCGCCGGATTTCAGCCTTGTGACCGTCGCCGGGCCCACCGGCGCGACCGGCACTCCGGGCGCGACCGGCCCCACCGGCCCCACGGGGCCCACGGGCGTGGGACTCACAGGCGCGACCGGCCCCACGGGGGCCACGGGCCCGACCGGGCCTGCCGGCATACAGGGCAGCCAGGGGCAGCAGGGCTATGACGGCCCCACCGGCCCCACTGGCCCCACCGGCCCGACAGGGCCCGCGGGAAGCGGCGCTGACGGGGCGACCGGGCCCACCGGGCCTGCCGGGGCAACTGGCCCCACCGGGCCGACCGGTCCTGCCGGTACAGGAGCCGCAGGAGCCACCGGTCCGACCGGTGCGACAGGCCCCACTGGGCCCACGGGGCCTGCGGGCACAGGTGCTACCGGCCCTACAGGTCCAGCCGGAGCAGTCGGCCCCACGGGCCCGACAGGGCCTGCCGGTACGGGCGCGACGGGCCCCACCGGGCCCACCGGCCCTGCGGGCGTGCAGGGCAGCCAGGGGCTTCAGGGCAATGAGGGGCCGACAGGCCCGACCGGCCCCGCCGGCGCCGCCGGCGCTCAGGGCAACGAAGGCCCGACCGGGCCTACCGGCCCTACCGGCCCCACGGGGCCTGCCGCCACGGTAACTGCCGCCGCGCCTGTTACAGACGCCACC
>DVOV01000163.1 GCA_018713375.1 Candidatus Scatomorpha stercorigallinarum
ACAGCGATTTTTACCTAACGCCTTAAAAGGAGCATGACTGATATATGGATCTTTCAAGGAAATGGCTCACCGAATTCATCGATGTGGGCCTGGATGAGATAAACGACCACGACTTTGCCGAGGCCATGACCATGTCCGGCTCCAAGGTCGAGGACACGCACTACATGGGCGAGGGCATCTCCAATGTCGTCGTCGGCAGGATCGTGGAGATGGTCCGCCACCACGACAGCGACCACATGTGGACCTGCCAGGTCGATGTGGGCGGCAAGCGCCTGCTGCAGATCGTCACCGGCGCGCAGAACCAGAAAGTCGGCGACCTGGTGCCCGTGGCGCTGGACGGCGCCACCCTCCCCGGCGGCGCGGAGATACACACCACTACCTTCCGCGGCGAGCTCAGCGAGGGCATGATGTGCTCCATCAAGGAGCTGGGGCTGACGCTGCACGACTTCCCCTACGCCATCGAGGACGGGCTGTTCATTTTGCAGGAGGACTGCCGGCCCGGCGACGACATCGTGCCCGTCATCGGCCGCGACGACCACGTGGTGGAGTTTGAGATAACCCCCAACCGCCCCGACTGCCTTTCCGTCATCGGCCTCGCGCGCGAGGCTTCGGTCACCTTCCAGAAGCCGCTGAAGCTGCACACCCCCGTGGTCAAAGGCAGCGGCGGCGACATCCACGAGCTGGTGAAGGTGGACGTGGAGGACGCCAAGCTCTGCCCGCGCTACACCGCGCGCATGGTGCGCAACATCAAGATTGAGCCCTCGCCCAAGTGGATGCGCGAGCGCATCTCCGCCATGGGCATGAGGCCCATCAACAACATCGTCGACATCACCAACTACGTGATGATGGAGTACGGCCAGCCGATGCACGCTTTCGACTTCTCCTGCGTTGACGGCGGGCACATCATCGTCCGCACTGCGCGCGAGGGCGAGACCTGCCGCACGCTGGACGGCAACGAGCGCAAGGTGACGCCCAACATGCTCTGCATCTGCGACGAGCATAAGCCCGTGGGCCTGGCCGGCGTCATGGGCGGCGAGAACAGCGAGATCACGCCGGACACGAAGATGGTCCTCTTCGAGAGCGCAAACTTCAACGGCACCAGCATCCGCCGCACGGCCGCCGCGCTGAACATGCGCACGGACGCCTCCGCCCACTATGAGAAGGGCCTCGACCCCTATCTGACCAAGATCGCCGTGGACCGGGCCTGCGAGCTGGTGGAGCTGCTGGGCGCAGGCGAGGTCGTGGACGGCTATGTGGACGTGTTCCCCGATCCCCCCAAGCCGCTGGTGCGCAAGCTGGACGTGGACCGCGTCAACTGGATACTGGGCACGGACATCGACGGCGATACCATGCGCAAAATACTCAGCGACCTCGGCTTCCAGCTGGACGGCAACACCGTCACCGTCCCCAGCTGGCGGCTCGACATCGACCCCAAGTACACGCAGAACGACTTTGCCGAGGAAGTCGCGCGCATTTACGGCTTCAACAACATCCCCAGCACGATGATGGCCGACTCCGGCACCAAGTCCGGCGGCTACACGCCCGAGCAGGCCGCCGAGCGCCGCCTGGGCGAGACCTGCCGCGCCAACGGCTACGACAGCATCATCACCTACTCCTTCTACAGCCCCGCCGGCTGGGACATGATACGCCTGCCCGAGAACGACCCGCGGCGCGACGCCATCCGCATCCTCAACCCCCTGGGCGAGGACACCAGCTGCATGCGCACCACCACCCTCCCCAGCGTGCTGGAGGTGCTCGCGCGCAACTGGAACTTCCGCAACAAGGCCGTCAGGATCTACGAGTTCGCGAAGGTCTACAAAAAGCGCCCGGACGGCATGGCCGACGAGCCGAAGGTACTCACCCTCGGCGCCTACGGCGTGGACATGGATTTCTACTCGCTCAAGGGCACGGTGGAGGAGCTGTGCGACGCGCTGCGCATCAGCGGCGTGGAGTACGTCCCCGTCAGGGACGACCCCAGCTACCACCCCGGCCGCTGCGCCGCGGTCTACGCCGGCGGCGAATACCTGGGCCGCTTCGGCCAGGTACATCCGCTGGTGGCAAAGAACTACGGCGTGAGCGAGGAGCTCTACACCGCCGAGCTGGACTTCCCCGCCATGTTCGCCCACCGCACGACGGAGCTCTACTATGCCCCGCTGCCGCGCTTCCCGGCCGTCATGCGCGACATCTCCCTCGTCTGCGACGACGCCCTCACCGCCGGCGAGCTGGAGAAGTGCATCCGCCGCGCCGGCGGCGAATACCTGGAGAGCGTGGAAGTTTTCGACGTCTACAAGGGCGTCAACATCCCGGAGGGCAAGAAGAGCATCTCCTTCGCGCTCGCCCTGCGCGCCGGCGACCAGACGCTCACCGACGACCACGCCGACGAGGCCGTTGCCGCCATCCTCGGCGCCCTGGCGCGCGAATACGGCGCGGTCATTCGCTGAGCGATGTAATCGAAACGTAACACTCAACGTCTTTACACCCCCGGTTTTTTTGGTATAATAGCAACTGCAAGCGGAAATTATACCAAAGACCAAGGAGGGTTAGACATGGAGGACGCCACCAGGAGATTTACCGCGATAGATAACCGCAACGAGACACGCGAGATACTGTCATCCGTATATGACTCTCTCAAGGTCAAGGGCTATAACCCCATCAACCAGCTCGTCGGCTACATCATCTCGGAGGACCCCACGTACATCACGAACTACAACAACGCGCGGAGCCTCATCTGCCGTCTCGACCGTGACGAGCTGCTCCAGG